>NZ_JADGMP010000026.1:0-230767 GCF_015549295.1 Cupriavidus sp. IK-TO18 | reverse complement strand
ACCTTGTTTACAACCCCTGCAAAGAAAAATGCCGTTCAGACTTAACTGAACGGCATTAGACCCGTCGGGTCGCTTTTTTTGTACTGGTGCGCGCCTGCGTCAGGCAGTCCATTCCTGCACCGGATTGCAGGCGAGATAGCGCCCCGGCTCCGCAATGCCGAGCCGTGCGCGGGCGGCGTCGAGCGGCTCGTGCAACAGTCTTTCGTAGTCCTCGCCGAGCAGCCACCCGGCGCGGCGCCCCAGCCGGTAGCCCTCCAGCACGGCGCGCGCAAAGGCCAGGCGGCCGGTCACGCGCAGGCTTTTCAGCGACGCCGCGATGGCAATGAACGCCCATCCCTTGCCGCCGGTCTGCGCGTAGCTGAACGCCACCAGCGCGGCTTCGCCAAGGCTTTCGTCGGCCCGGTAGCCGGTGAGCACATGCCAGATGTCGTGGATGTCGCGGGTACGCCGGCCGAACCACATGTACGCGTCCTCGATCACCGGCTCCTGGTCGAGGTTGGAGACCTTGGCCAGCCCGTCCGCGCTGTAACCGGTCTGTTCCAGGAAAGCGCGATACGCCGCGCCGACCGTGCCCGGGGCGAAGCTCGCGACATAGGCAGGATCGGACAGGCGCTCGGCCAGTTCGATGCGCTGGTAGACCATGCGCCTGCCGTCGGGCGTGGACAGCAGGCGGCCGAAGTTGCGCGGCATCGACGGGCCGTTCAGCGCGCGCATGATGCGGAACACCTGCTCGGTGTCGTTGCCATTGGCCAGCAGCTTGCGCACGGCCCGGAACGCGGTGAAGACATCCTGCTTGTAGGGATTGGAGGCGGTCGGGGTGGTCATGGCAGGAACTCCGTGGTTCAGGCGAACTGGGCCGGGCCCGGCGCCGGCGCATGCCGCGGCGCGGCGGCGTCGCGCACAAAGTCGACACAGGTGTCGATGGCGGTCACCGGCAGCATATGCCCGCCGTCGACCAGCGTCAGCGTGGCGCCCGGCACCCTGGCGACCAGTGCTTCGCCATGCTCGGCAAAGTCGAGGATGCGGTCATCGCGCCCGTACAGCACGCTCACCGGCACGCGCAGCGATCCATAGTGCGGCAACATTGCCGGCAGGCTTCGCGCGGCACCGATCAGGTCCTCGGAAGCGGCAAGGAAATGGGAGGGCCGCAGCGCCAGCAGGCCGCCGCCGCGCGTCGGGAAGTCGAGCGGGAACGGGTCGGGACCGAACACGATATCCATGACTTCTTCACGGCGCCGTTCCGACATCGGCACCACCAGCGTCCACGCCAGCAGCCGGCGCAGCGCGCCCGGCACGGTCATCGCCTGGAAGACCGGCGAAATCGCCTTGGGCGGATGGGTGAGCGGCGCGATCAGCGCCAGGCCGCCGACGCGCTCGGGGTGATGGATGGCCAGTGCCAGCGCGATCGCGCCGCCAAGCGAGTGGCCGACCACCAGCGGCTTGTCCAGTCCAAGCTGGTCGCACAGTGCCGCGAGCGACTCGGCCTGTGCCGGCAGATCCGCAGCGGTGCCTGCCACGCGCGTCGAGTGGCCCGCGCCGGGGCGGTCGACGGCGATCACGCGGAAATGGCGCGCGAGCGGTTCGATCATGCCGTAGCCGAAATTCTCCAGTTGTCCGGACAGGCCGTGCACCAGCAGCACGGCGGGACCCTGGCCGCGCTCGACCACGTGCAGCCGCGCGCCGGGTACCTCGACAAAGCGTCCGCGCGGCGGCATTGCCGCCTCGATGCGCCGGACGGTGCGCAACGTGTGCAGCCATAGCGCGGCGCCCAGCACCACGAGCAGCCCGATCAGCAGGCCAGCGACGGTCAGGGCGATGGTCACGATTGCACCTCGTTGCCGGCAACGGCCGGCACGGTATTGGTTTCGGCAGGCTCCTGGCTGTCGCGGTGTGGCCGGCCAGCCGGGGAGGAGAAAGACGGGACATCGAACTGCAGCACGCCGTCGGCGATGCGCCCGTGCCGGATCGTCAGCATGTCTTTCAAGTAATTCTGATAGACGCGCCAGGGCTTGCGGTCGCCTTGACGGGGCAGCACGGTGGCGGCACGTTGCACATAGCCCGACGTGAAATCCAGGAACGGCGTGGGCTGCATGCCGGCCGGCGCGCGAGGCATCGCCATGCGGTGGCCATGGCGGTCCATATGGCGCAACAGGCGGCAGACGTACTCGGCGGTGAGGTCGGCCTTGAGCGTCCACGAGGCATTGGTGTAGCCGAAGGCGAGCACCAGGTTGGGCACGCCGCTCAGCATCATCCCCTTGTACGCGAACGAGTCGGCGGGGCGGCGCGGCTCGCCGTCGACGCTGACCGCGATGTCGCCCAGCATGTTCAGCTTCAGCCCAGTGGCCACGACTACGATATCTGCGGCGAGCGTCTTGCCGCCGTCCAGCACGATGCCGTCTTCGGTGAACCGTTCGATGGTATCGGTCTCCACCGTGGCACGGCCGTCGCGGATGGCGCCGAACAGGTCGCCATCGGGCACCAGGCACAGGCGCTGGTCCCATGGGTTGTAGCGCGGCGTGAGATGCGTCGCGACGTCGAAACCCGGTGCCAGCTGCGCCGCCGCCATGCCGATCAGCTTTTCCCTGGTGCGCGCGGGCCGCCGCCGCGCCAGCTGGAAGAACATCATGCCGAGCAGCACGTTCTTCCAGCGCGTGGCGCCGTAGGCCAGCCGCTCGGGCAGCAGCCTGCGCAGCTTGTGGGCGATCGCGTCTTCGGCGGGGCGCGTCACGATGTAGGTGGGCGAGCGTTGCAGCATGGTCACGTGCGCGGCGCGCTTTGCCATCTCCGGCACCAGCGTGACCGCCGTGGCGCCGCTGCCGATCACCACCACGCGTTTGCCACCGTAGTCGAGCGATTCGTCCCAGAACTGTGGATGCAGGATGCGGCCGCGGAAGCGCTCCTCGCCGTCAAAGGCCGGGCGGTGCCCCTCGGCATAGCTGTAATAGCCGGCGCAGACATAGAGCAGGCGGGTGCGCAGGCGCAGGCGGCTGTGATTTGCCGTACGCTCGGCCTCGACCGTCCAGCAGCCGGCGGCGCTGTCCCATGCGGCGCTGACGACCTTGTGGCCAAAGCGGATATGCGGCGTGATGCCGGCTTCCTCGGCGGTTTCGCGGATATAGGCCCGGATCGACGGCCCGTCGGCGATGGCCCTGGCGCCGCGCCAGGGCTTGAAGCGGTAGCCCAGCGTGTACATGTCCGAGTCGGAGCGGATGCCCGGGTAGCGGAACAGGTCCCAGGTGCCGCCGATGGCGTCGCGGGCTTCCAGGATGGCGTAGCGCTTGCCGGGGCAGCGCATCTGCAGGTGGCGCGCGGCGCCGATGCCGGACAGGCCGGCGCCTACGATCAGGACATCGAGGACGGCATCATCAGGATGGGCTGCGGTCATGTCAGGCATCCGGGGGCGAGTGGCGCTTCTGACAACATAGGTTGTCAGAAGCGATAAGACAAGGCATCTGACAATAGGGAATGTCATAATGGCGCACATGACCCCCGAGCTCACCCCCGCACGCCGCTACCGCGGCGCCGAAGCCGAAGAACGGCGCGCTCAGCGCCGGAGCCAGCTGATCGCCGCGGCGGTGCAGGTCTATGGCGAGCGCGGTTACCAGAACGCCACGGTCAAGGCCGTCTGCGAGGCCGCCGGCCTGACCGAGCGCTATTTCTACGAGTCATTCGCCAACAGCGAGGCGCTGCTGCTGGCGTCGTTCCAGGCGGTCACCCACCGCCTGCTGCAGACACTGGCGCGCGCCGGTGAGGCGGCCGGCGGCGACGGCCCCAACCGGGCGCTGGCCATGCTGCGCGCCTATTTCGGGACCTTGCAGTGCGAGCCGCGTTCGGCGCGGGTGTTCCTGGTGGAGATCCGCGGCGTCAGCAAGCTGGTCGATGGCGCGCTGGCGGATTCGCTGGGCGAATTCGGCGGCCTGCTGGCGCAGGCGCTGCTGCCGCCGGGCCGGCGGCTCGATCCGTTGCTGACCGCTGGCGTGGCGGGTGGGGTCATCCATGTCGCCCTGCGCTGGATCGGACAGGGCTATACGCCCGATGTCGAGGTGGTGGCACGCACGGCGTTGCAGCTGGCCATGGTGCTGGCGCGCGAGCCGCACTAAGGCCCGCCGCCGGGCGCTTCACAGCTGCGGCGCTTCCGTCTTTTCCCTGAATTCGCATAAAGGCTCGATCACGCAGTGCCAGCATTCCGGCTTGCGCGCCTTGCACACGTAGCGGCCGTGCAGGATCAGCCAGTGGTGCGCATCGTGCAGGAATTCATGCGGCACGCACTTGAGCAGCTTCTGCTCTACCACCTCCACGCTCTTGCCGGGCGCCAGGCCGGTGCGGTTCGCCACTCGGAAGATATGCGTATCGACCGCAATGGTGGGTTCGCCGAAAGCAGTATTGAGGACCACGTTGGCGGTCTTGCGGCCCACGCCCGGCAGCGCTTCCAGCGCTTCGCGGTCGGGCGGCACCTTGCCGCCGTGCCGCTCGACCAGGATGCGGCAGGTCTCGATCACATGCCTGGCCTTGGTCTTGTACAGGCCGATGGTCTTGATGTATTCGCTCAGCCCGGCTTCGCCGAGGTCGAGCATCTGCTGAGGCGTGTGAGCGACCGGGAACAGCCGGCGCGTGGCCTTGTTGACGCCGACGTCGGTGGCCTGCGCCGACAGCAGCACGGCAATCAGCAGCTCGAACGGCGAACTGTATTCCAGTTCAGTGGCCGGGGCCGGGTTGACTTCGCGCAGCGTCTCGAAAATGGCACGGCACTTGGCGGCGTTCATTGTTGTCGTTCCGGGTCGGGTTTGGCGTTGGGGCCGACGCCCGGCTCGGTCAGGCCGGCGCGCGCGCGGCGCGCTTCGGCGGCATCGATCTGCGCCTGGACGGCGGGGGAGACGTTTTCAATATTGCGCGGACGCGCGGCCTGCTGTTTCTGGCGGGCGCGCTCGATCGCAGCCTGGATGATGGCGCGCTTGCGTTCCTGCGCGGCGCGCTCGGCGTCGTCCTGCGGAGCTTCGGCCTGCACCGCGGCCAGCTTGGCCGCGGCCTTGGCGGCCAGGCGCGCGTCGTTTTCCTCGCGCTCGCGCACCAGCCTGGCCTGGCGCGCCAGGTAGCGCGCGTGGGCAGCGTCGGCCTGGGCCTGTGACCAGGCGTCCCAGCCGGTGCGGTCGCCGGTGACCGGGACCATGGCGATGCAGTCGACCGGGCAGGGCGCCACGCACAGGTCGCAGCCGGTACACAGTTCGGGGATCACCGTATGCATCTGCTTGGCGGCGCCGGCGATTGCATCGACCGGGCATGCCTGGATGCAAAGGGTGCATCCGATGCACAGGCGCTCGTCGATCAGCGCGACCGCGCGCGGTTGCTCGTTGCCGCGCTCCGGATCGAGCGGCATGGGTTCGACGCCAAGCGTCCCGGCCAGCCGGCGCACGCCTTCCGCGCCGCCCGGCGGGCAGCGGTTGCAGGCCGCTTCGCCGGCGGCCATGGCCTCGGCGTACGGGCGGCAGCCGTTGAATCCGCATTTGGTGCACTGAGTCTGGGGCAACAGTGCCTCGATGCGGTCGGCGAGGGATTTGACGGCGGGATTCACGACAACAGGCTGGAATTCAGGAGACAAACCGGATCAGGACAGGACTGGACGTTTATGGGGCGGCGCTATGCGTGTTTGGCGACACAACTGCCGCCCGGGAAACACCCGGCGGGACTGCGCCGGCGCACAATAATCCGGCGTAACCGTCGCCGGCGGGCCTCTTCGAGCCCTCGCGCCGCAAGGATTATCCCCGATTTCGCCGATGGACAGAAACGGCGATGATGCGCGTCGCGCAGCCGGACTGCCGCATTCCGGCGTGTGCCATAATCCGCGCAACGATCGACCTGCCATCCATGTCAACAGAGACCAAGACCAAACGCGATCCCGAAGGGACGCGCCGACGCATCCTCGCTGCGGCCACCGAGGAATTTGCCAAGGGTGGTCTGGCCGGCGCCCGCGTCGACCAGATTGCCCGGCGCGCGGAAACCAACGAACGCATGCTGTATTACTACTACGGCAGCAAGGAAGGGCTGTTCCTGGCCGTGCTGGAAAAACAGTACGCCGAATTCCGCGCCGCTGAAGAAAGGCTGCACCTGGTCGACGAAGACCCGATCGCCGGCGTGCGCGCGCTGGCCCGCTTTGTCTGGGACTGGTATTACGAGCACCCCGAGTTCATCCGCCTGATCAACAGCGAGAACCTGCACGAAGCCCGTCACCTGAAGAAATCCGCGCAGCTGCAGCAGCTGATCAACCCGGTCGTGGATGTGCTGGCCGACGTGATCCGCAGGGGCCAGCAGCAGGGCGTCTTCCGTGACAACATCGACGTGCCGCAGTTCTACCTGACGATCTCGGCGCTGGGTTACTACGTGCTGTCCAACCGCTACACCATCAGCGCCGTGACCGGGCGCGACGTGGCTTCGCAACATGAGCACGAGCGTTTTGCCGAGCTGCATTCCGAGATGCTGCTCTGCTACCTGAAGCGCTCCTGCTGTCCCGAGAGCGCGACCTGAAAGGAAACGCCCGCGATTGCGGGCGTTGTCCTGTCTGCGGCAGCGTTACTTCGCCGCGGTCTGGTGATACTTGCGGATGAAATCGCGCAGGTCCGGATAGATGTTCTCGCGCCAGCGCCGGCCCGAGAAAATCCCGTAGTGGCCGCAACGCGGCGCGGTGATGTGCTGCTTGCGGTCTTTCGGGATGCCGCTGCACAGGTCGTGCGCGGCGGCAGTCTGGCCCGCGCCCGAGATATCGTCCAGTTCGCCTTCCACCGTCATCAGCGCGGTGCCCTCGATATCCTGCGGCCGCACCGGCTTGCCATCGATGGCCCACGTGCCGTTGGCCAGGCGGAATTCCTGGAACACTTCGCGGATGGTGTCGAGGTAATAGTCGGCGGCCATGTCCAGCACCGCGTTGTACTCGTCGTAGAAGCGCACATGCGCCTCGGCGTCGTCGGCGTCGCCCTCGACCAGGCTCAGGTAATAGTCATAGTGCGAGGACAGGTGCCGGTCCGGGTTCATCGCCACGAAGCCGGCATGCTGCAGGAAGCCCGGGTACACGCGGCGGCCGTGGCCGGGGTAGTTGGCCGGCACGGTGTAGATCACGTTGTTCTCGAACCACTCGAAGGACTTGTTGGTGGCCAGCGAATTGACTGCGGTCGGGCTCTTGCGGGCATCGATCGGGCCACCCATCATGGTCATGGTGCGCGGCGTGGTCTCGCCGGCCGAGGCCAGCAGCGAGATCGCGGCCAGCACTGGCACGGTCGGCTGGCACACCGACACCACATGCAGGTTTTCGGCGCCGATATGGCGGATGAATTCCTGAATATAGTAGATGTAGTCCGACAGGTGGAAGGCACCGTCTTCGGCCGGCACCATGCGCGCGTCGATCCAGTCGGTCACGTAGACCTTGTGGTCCTGCAGCAGCGTGCGCACGGTGTCGCGCAGAAGCGTGGCGTGGTGGCCCGACAGCGGCGCGCACACCAGCACCACCGGCTCATCCTTCAGCAGCTTGATGGTTTCCGGGTCGTCGGCATAGCGCTTGAAGCGCAGCAGCTTGCAGAACGGCTTTTCCAGCACGGACTGTTCGACGATGGGGATGTCGCGGCCGTTGGAGCGCACCGACTTGATGTCGAATGCCGGCTTTTCGTATTCCTTGCCGAGCCGGTACAGCAGCTCATAGCCCGCCGCAAGCCGGGGGGCGCCGGGAACCAGCGACATCGGGCTGAGGGGATTGGTGAAAGTCTTGGCGGTCGCCTGGGCCCATGCGGTGAGCGGGTGCAGGATCGAGCGCTGGAACTCATGCAGTTGGTAGAGCATGCCGTTTCTGCCTGTCTTACTTTTGGTCACGTACCACCAAGTACTAATGTACTGACAATACACCTGGGATCGTCGCGGATTATGCCCGTTATCGAACGACCGTGCTAACGATCTTGCTTTGCAGCATATACCTTAAGGTACTTCCCTATCTGCGGAACACAATAAGGCATTCGCCTGATATTTGGATGACACTGTCCTACAAGACTGAAAACAAATGCAAAAAGCGGCCGAGGCCGCTTTTTTAATGACGCTTTGTGATGCTTGCGCCAGTTGCAACGCACTGTCACGTGTTGCCGCCCGTTGCCGCGCAGCAACGCTGGCAGCCTTACATCACCGCTGCGATCGCATCGACCACCGCATCGATGTTGCGGCTGTTCAGCGCCGCCACGCAGATGCGGCCGGTGCCGACAGCGTAGATGCCGTGTTCGTTGCGCAGGCGGTCCACCTGGGCCGAGGTCAGGCCCGAGTACGAGAACATGCCGCGCTGCGCCTTGACGAAGGAGAAGTCGCCCGGCACGCCCTTGGCGGCCAGCTTGTCCACCAGCGCATGGCGCATCAGCTTGATGCGGTCGCGCATCTCGGCCAGCTCTTCTTCCCACATGGCGCGCAGTTCCGGGCTGTTCAGCACGGTGGCGACCACGGTGCCGCCGTGCGTCGGCGGATTGGAATAGTTGGTGCGGATCACGCGCTTGACCTGCGACATCACGCGCTGGGCTTCTTCCTTGCCGGTGGTGACGATCGACAGCGCGCCCACGCGCTCGCCGTACAGCGAGAAGCTCTTCGAGAACGAGCTGGACACGAAGAACGGCAGGCCGGAGTCGGCGAACAGGCGCACGGCGGCACCGTCGGCGTCGATGCCGTCGGCGAAGCCCTGGTAGGCCATGTCCAGGAACGGGATCAGGTTGTGTTCCTTGACCAGTTCCACCACTTGCTTCCACTGCTCGGCCGACAGGTCGACGCCGGTCGGGTTGTGGCAGCAGGCGTGCAGCACGACGATGGTGTTGGCCGGGTACGACTTCAGCGATTCCACCATGCCGGCGAAGTTCAGGCCGTGGCTGGCAGCGTCGTAGTAAGCGTAGTTGACGACCGGGAAACCGGCGGCTTCAAACAGCGCGCGGTGGTTTTCCCAGCTCGGGTCGCTGATGGCGACCTTGGCGTCCGGGTACAGGCGCTTGAGGAAGTCGGCGCCGATCTTCAGCGCGCCGGTGCCGCCCAGTGCCTGGGCCGTCACCACGCGGCCTTCGGTGATCAGCGGCGATTCCTTGCCGAACAGCAGCGTCTGCACTGCCTGGTCATAGGCGGCGATGCCTTCGATCGGCAGGTAGCCACGCGGGGTGGCGGTGGTCAGACGGGCTTTTTCTGCCTCCTGGACGGCGCGCAGCAGGGGGATTTTCCCTTCGTCGGTGAAGTACACGCCAACGCCCAGGTTGACCTTGGTGGCGCGGGTGTCGGCATTGAAGGCTTCGTTGAGGCCCAGGATCGGGTCACGCGGGGCCATCTCGACGGCAGAAAACAAACTCATTTGGAATCTCGTGGTCGGCAATGAAAGAAAACGGGAAGGCGTAGAATGCTTCGGACTGCGCTGGCGGCTGGCAGGCCCCGTTCCGTTCTGGGCGGAATCGGCCCCATGCCGTTCGGGACGGGCCTGAAACGGTTTGAAGCGGGGGCTGTCAACCCCAAGATTCTAGCGTATCCGCCCGTTTTCCTGAGGTTTTTCCCTAGTCTCGCCATCACTTCTTTCGTTACTTCTTAATTACCTCTCCCGCTATTCCGCCCCCTATGTCGAACCTCGCAGAAGCCGCGCCGGCCCTGGACGAAAGCAAATTCGTCACATTTCCCGGCTCCCCGTTCCAGCTGTACCAGCCGTTCCCGCCCGCCGGGGACCAGCCGGAGGCGATCCGCCAGCTGGTGGAGGGGGTGGAGGACGGCCTCTCGTACCAGACATTGCTGGGCGTGACCGGGTCGGGCAAGACCTTCACCATGGCCAACACGATCGCCCGGCTGGGACGGCCGGCGATCGTGTTCGCGCCCAACAAGACGCTGGCGGCCCAGCTATATGCCGAGTTTCGCGAGTTCTTCCCGCGCAATGCGGTCGAGTACTTCGTCAGCTACTACGACTACTACCAGCCTGAGGCCTACGTCCCGCAGCGCGACCTGTTCATCGAGAAGGACTCGTCGATCAACGAGCATATCGAGCAGATGCGTCTGTCGGCGACCAAGAGCCTGCTGGAGCGCCGCGACACGGTGATCGTGGCGACGGTTTCTGCGATCTATGGTATCGGCAACCCGAACGAATACCACCAGATGATTCTCACTTTGCGGGCCGGCGACAAGATCAGCCAGCGCGACGTGATCGCGCGCCTGATCGCCATGCAGTACACCCGCAACGAGACCGATTTCCAGCGCGGCACGTTCCGCGTGCGCGGCGACACCATCGACATCTTCCCGGCGGAACACGCCGAGATGGCGGTGCGGCTGGAGATGTTCGACGACGAAGTGGAGTCGCTGCAGTTTTTCGATCCGCTCACCGGACGCGTGAAACAGAAGATCCCGCGCTTCACGGTCTATCCCTCGAGCCACTATGTAACGCCGCGCGAGACCGTGATGCGCGCGATCGAGGCGATCAAGGACGAGCTGCGCGACAGGCTGGAGTTCTTCCACAAGGAAAACCGCCTGGTGGAGGCGCAGCGGCTGGAGCAGCGTACCCGCTTCGATCTCGAAATGCTTTCCGAGCTGGGCTTCTGCAAGGGCATCGAGAACTATTCGCGCCACCTGTCCGGCGCTCGCCCGGGCGAGCCGCCGCCAACGCTGGTCGACTACCTGCCGTCCGATGCGCTGATGTTCCTGGACGAGTCGCACGTGCTGATCGGCCAGCTCAACGGCATGTACAACGGCGACCGCGCGCGCAAGACCACGCTGGTCGAGTACGGCTTCCGGCTGCCGTCGGCGCTGGACAACCGCCCGCTCAAGTTCGACGAATTCGAGCGCAAGATGCGCCAGGTGATGTTCGTCACGGCGACGCCAGCGCAGTTCGAGAAGGACCACGCCGGGCAGGTGGTGGAGCAAGTGGTGCGCCCGACCGGGCTGGTCGATCCGACCATCATCGTGCGTCCGGCGACCACGCAGGTGGACGACCTGCTGTCGGAAATCCACGCGCGCGTGGAGGTCAACGAGCGCGTGCTGGTGACCACGCTGACCAAGCGCATGGCCGAGCAGCTGACCGAGTTCCTGTCCGAGAACGGCGTCAAGGTGCGCTACCTGCACTCGGATATCGATACGGTGGAGCGTGTCGAGATCATCCGCGACCTGCGCCTGGGTACCTTCGACGTGCTGGTCGGCATCAACCTGTTGCGCGAGGGCCTGGATATCCCCGAAGTCTCGCTGGTGGCGATCCTGGACGCGGACAAGGAAGGCTTTCTGCGCGCCGAGCGCTCGCTGATCCAGACCATCGGCCGCGCCGCGCGCAACGTCAATGGCACCGCCATCCTGTATGCCGACCGCATGACCGACTCGATGCAGAAGGCCATCAGCGAGACCGAGCGCCGCCGCGCCAAGCAGATGGCCTTCAACGAGGCCAACGGCATCGTTCCGCGCGGCGTGGTCAAGCGCATCAAGGACATCATCGACGGCGTCTACAACGCCAGCGATGCCAGGGCCGAGCTGCAGGCAGCGCAGGAGCAGGCGCGCTACGAGGACATGAGCGAGAAGCAGGTCTCCAAGGAAATCAAGCGGCTGGAAAAGCTCATGCTCGACCATGCCCGCAACCTGGAGTTCGAGCAGGCGGCACAGGTGCGCGATCAGCTGGCCAAGCTCAAGGCGCAGGTGTTCGGCGCCAGCGGCGAGGGCGTGCTGCCGCCGGCGTGAGGTCCGGCAGTGGCGCCGGCGCGCGCCGCGGCTGGCCTATAGTGAAAAGCGTCATCACCGATCCCGGAGACGCATCATGGTGAAGCTTGGCCTGTGGGTGCCGCTGGAAGCGCGGCCCGGCAAGGAGCAGGAAGTCGGGCAGTTCCTGCGCGACGGACTGGCGCTGGTGCAGCAGGAGACCGGCACCGCAGCCTGGTTCGCGCTGCGCCTGGGGCCGTCGATGTTCGGCATCTTCGATGCCTTTGCCGATGAGTCCGCGCGCGAGGCACACCTGGCCGGCAAGGTTGCCGCCGCGCTGATGGCCCGGGCGCCGGAACTGTTCATGGGTACGCCGCCGATCCAGAAGCTGGAAGTGCTGGCGGCCAAGCTGCCGGCGTGAGCCGGGCTCAAGGAGCTGCCATGGAGCGCCAGTTCGAGTACGGGGGCTACCTGGTCGTGGCCAGCGCGGTGCCTAATGCCGTAGGGGGCTTTGCCGGGCAGATGCGCATTGCCGATGCCTTTGGCGAGCCGGCCGGGCCCACCTACGAGGCCATCGCCGGCGATGCGCCCACGCAGGAGGCGGCCGTTGCGCTGGCCGAGGCCGCGGCAATGCGGGCCATCGATGCCGGTGAGGTCAATTAGCCGCTATCCTGTCCCATTTCCCGAGGAGAAAACACAATGACCGAAGTCGGCGAGTGGAAGAAAAAGGTCTATGAAACCCACGAGGTGCAGGTCCAGGTCAAGCAACGCTCGCAAAGCGAATGGTCGTACACGGTGCGCGTCTGCCGCCCGGGGACCAATATCCGCGCCGCCGGCACGCTGACCGAGACCTCGCGCATCACCGATCATTTCAAATCCGCCGAAGCTGCCCTGGTGGCCGGGTTTGCGCACGGCGAGCGCCTGGCCAAGCAGCTCGCATAGGCCGGCCCGCCGCCACGGCGCGGGCACCGGAGGGCTTTGGCGTCCGTTCCGTGCAGGCGGCTAGAATTCTGCCTCTCGGAACCACCAGGCCCGGCGGGCAAGGGGCCTTTGAGCGCCGCCGTGCCGTGGCCGCGCCTGCGCTTTCTCCAGCCCCGCTGTCGATCGACCGATGAAGAAATACGCCATTCTGATGTGTTGCATGGGCAACATCTGCCGCTCGCCAACGGCGGAGGGGGTGCTGCGCGCCAAGCTCGCCGTGGCCGGGCTGGAGCAGCTGGTCGAACTGGACTCGGCCGGCACCCATGAGTACCACCTGGGCCGTGCGCCCGATCCACGCACCCAGCGCGCCGCGCTGCGCCGCGGTTACGACCTGTCGGCGCTGCGCGCCCGCAAGGTCGGCCTGCCTGACTTCGACCGCTTCGACCTGATCCTGGCGATGGACCGCGAAAACCTCGCCGGCCTGTCCCGGCTGCATCCCGGCGCCGGTGACAAGCTTCGCCTGCTGATGAGCTTCGCCACTTGCCACGATGCCGAAGAAGTGCCCGATCCGTACTACGGCGAGGGCGACGGCTTCGAGCGCGTGCTCGACTATGTCGAGGATGCCTGCGATGGGCTGGTCGCGATGCTGCGCCAGCGCCTGCAGGCCGCCGCCGGTTGAGCCGGCACGGGCGCGGGTCATGCCGCCGCGTGCGGCAAGCCCGGCGAGGGCTGCCGGGAGGAGGGCGCGGGGTTTGATGCGCTGCGGCAGGGTAGTTGACTGAATTAGTCGGGTACCTTTATACTTGACGGAAACGATCAAGTATTCGCTTTACCCCCCAGAGCCCTGCACCATGAGACTGACCACCAAAGGCCGCTTCGCGGTCACTGCGATGATCGACCTGGCCATGCGCCAGGATCAGGGACCGGTGACGCTCGCCGGCATCAGCCAGCGCCAGAAGATCTCGCTGTCCTACCTGGAACAGCTGTTCGGCAAGCTGCGCCGGCATGAGATCGTCGAAAGCGTGCGCGGCCCGGGCGGTGGCTACAGCCTGGCGCGCAAGGCCGAAGACGTCACGGTGGCGGACATCATCATCGCCGTCGACGAGCCGCTGGACGCCACCCAGTGCGGCGGAAAGGGTAATTGTAACGGAGATGACGGCTCCGGGCGTTGCATGACCCACGAACTGTGGGCAACGCTGAACCAGAAGATGGTCGAGTACCTCGACTCCGTCTCCCTCAAGAACCTGGTCGACCAGCAGCGTGCCCGCCAACCCGCGGTGCTGCACGACATGCGCGAGGAAGCCGCGCAGCCGGCCGCCGCCGCCGCGCGCGGCAAGGCCGACAAGCAGGAAAAGCCGGTCCGGGCGAGGGTGGTGAATTCAGTATTCAGCCTGGCGCAGTCCTGAGCGTCTACCAACGCACGCGGCAGGCAACGACAGTAATCAGCGATACAGCGGTCCCTAAAAGGCAGTCATAACGATGAGCACCCCACATTTCCCCATCTACATGGATTACTCGGCCACCACGCCGGTGGACCCGCGCGTGGCGGACAAGATGATTCCGTACCTGCGCGAGCAGTTCGGCAACCCCGCCTCGCGCAGCCATGCGTACGGCTGGGACGCGGAGCGCGCGGTGGAAGAAGCGCGTGAGCAGGTCGCCGCACTGGTCGGCGCCGACCCGCGCGAGATCGTGTGGACGTCGGGTGCGACCGAATCGGACAACCTGGCGATCAAGGGTGCCGCGAACTTCTATTCGGGCAAGGGCAAGCACATCATCACCGTGAAGACCGAGCACAAGGCCGTGCTCGACACCACGCGCGAACTGGAGCGCCAGGGCTTCGAGGTGACCTACCTGGACGTGAAGGAAAACGGCCTGCTCGACATGGACGTGTTCAAGCAGGCACTGCGCCCGGACACGATCCTGGTGTCGGTGATGCTGGTCAACAACGAGATCGGCGTAATCCAGGACGTGGAGCAGATCGGCGAGATCTGCCGCGAGAAGGGCATCATCTTCCACTGCGACGCCGCACAGGCGACCGGCAAGGTGGCGATCGACCTGAACAAGCTGAAGTGCGACCTGATGTCGTTCTCGGCCCACAAGACCTATGGCCCCAAGGGCATCGGCGCGCTGTACGTGCGCCGCAAGCCGCGCGTGCGCATCGAGGCGCAGATGCACGGCGGCGGCCATGAGCGCGGCATGCGCTCGGGCACGCTGGCCCCGCACCAGATCGTCGGCATGGGCGAAGCCTTCCGCATCGCCCGCGAGGAAATGGCCACCGAGAACGAACGCATCCGCATGCTGCGCGACCGCCTCTGGAACGGCCTGTCGGACATGGAAGAGGTCTACCTGAACGGCGACCTGGAACACCGTGTGCCGCACAACCTGAACGTCAGCTTCAACTTCGTCGAGGGCGAGTCGCTGATCATGGCGATCAAGGACGTGGCGGTGTCGTCGGGCTCCGCCTGCACCTCGGCCTCGCTGGAGCCGTCGTACGTGCTGCGCGCGCTGGGCCGCAACGATGAGCTGGCGCACAGCTCGATCCGCTTCACGGTCGGCCGCTTCACCACCGAGCAGGAGATCGACTTCACTGTCGAGCTGCTCAAGTCGAAGATCGGCAAGCTGCGCGACCTGTCGCCGCTGTGGGAAATGTTCAAGGACGGCGTCGACCTGAATTCGATCCAGTGGGCCGCGCACTGAGCGCCCGACGGATCAGAAAAAATTACAGCAAGACCCCCCGCAAAAGATACGCAAGAGGTAAGCAAAATGTCATACAGCACGAAGGTTCTCGACCACTATGAAAACCCCCGCAACGTCGGTTCGTTCGACAAGAACGACGATGCGGTCGGCACCGGCATGGTCGGCGCCCCGGCTTGCGGCGACGTGATGAAGCTGCAGATCAAGGTCAACGAGGCTGGCGTGATCGAAGACGCCAAGTTCAAGACCTATGGCTGCGGCTCGGCCATCGCCTCGTCGTCGCTGGTGACCGAGTGGGTCAAGGGCAAGACCGTGGACCAGGCGCTGGAGATCAAGAACACCCAGATCGCCGAGGAACTGGCGCTGCCGCCGGTGAAGATCCACTGCTCGATCCTGGCTGAAGACGCGATCAAGGCCGCTGTCGAAGACTACAAGAAGAAGCACGGCGCCGAGCAGAAGGCCGCCTGATCCTGTCGATCGACAAGCGAAGCACGAAGGAAGACGCAACGATGATCACGATGACCGAGAAGGCGGCCAAGCACGTCGCCCGCTACCTGGAACGCCGCGGCAAGGGCGTGGGCCTGCGCCTGGGCGTGAAGACCACCGGCTGCTCGGGCCTGGCCTACAAGCTGGAGTATGTGGACGAGCTGCTGCCGGAAGACGCGGTGTTCGAGTCGCACGGCATCAAGGTCATCGTCGACGCCAAGAGCCTGCCGTATATCGACGGCACCGAGCTCGACTATGCGCGCGAAGGGTTGAATGAAGGGTTCCGCTTCAACAACCCCAACGTCAAGGACGAGTGCGGCTGCGGCGAGTCCTTCACGGTCTGAGCAGCACATCGCGGTAGCGTCGGTGGAGCGCAGCATCACCGGGTTCCACCGGGACGAGGAAGGCCACTGGGTGGCCGAACTCGATTGCGGCCATGGCCAGCACGTCCGGCACGATCCGCCGTGGCAGTTGCGGCCGTGGACGCAGAGCGTGCAGGGCCGCGCCGGCATGATCGGCACGCGGGTGAACTGCCTGAAGTGCGACCGCAATGAAGCGCCGGCGGAGTGGGCGCTGGCGCGGGCCAGCCAGCCTGCCGGCCGGTGATGGCGGCGAATGGACGAAGGGGCGGCGCGGCCGCTCTTTTTTCTTGGGGAAGCAGTTGAAAGACGATTTTTTTGCGCTGTTCGGCCTGCCGGCACAGTTCGGCGTCGACGAGGCCGCGCTGGACGCGGCCTATCGCACCGTGCAGTCGCAGGCGCACCCGGACCGCTTCGCCAACGCCGGCGATGCCGAGCGCCGCGTGGCCATGCAGTGGGCCGCGCATGCCAACGAAGCGTACCGCACGCTGCGCCAGCCGCTGCGCCGCGCGACCTACCTGCTGAAGCTGCGCGGCGTCGACGTGCAGGCGGAGAACAACACCGCCATGTCGCCCGCCTTCCTGATGCAGCAGATGGAGTGGCGTGAAGCACTGCAGGAAGCGGTGGAAGCGCGCGACGTGGACCGCCTCGATGCGCTGCTGCGCGAGCTGCGCCGGGAAAAGCGCGAGCGCCACGCCGCAATGGGCGCGCTGCTCGACGCCGGCGACAACGAAGCCGCCGGTGGCGCGGTCCGCCAGCTGATGTTTATCGAGAAGATCGAGCACGATACCAGCGAGGCTATCGACCGGCTGGAAGACTGACCGGCACGATTGCCGGGGCCGTGACACAATGGCGCCCGGCTTGAAAACCGCACCCATGCCGCCCGCATGGCGGTTTCCCCTGCCGTACAAGACAGCGAAGAATTACCATGGCACTGCTCCAGATTTCCGAACCCGGCATGTCGCCGGCGCCCCACCAACGCCGCCTGGCCGTCGGCATCGACCTCGGCACCACCAACTCGCTGGTGGCCGCGGTACGCAGCAGCATCCCCGAGGTGCTGGGCGACGAGCGCGGCCGCGCGCTGCTGCCTTCGGTCGTGCGCTACCTGCCGGACCGTACCGCGCATATCGGCTACCGGGCCCAGGACGAAGCGGTGCGCGATCCCAAGAACACCATCGTCTCGGTCAAGCGTTTCATGGGCCGCGGCCTGCGCGACGTGGCCAATATCGAGCACAGCCCGTACGATTTCGTCGATGCGCCGGGCATGGTGCAGATCAAGACCGCCGCGGGCGTGAAAAGCCCGGTGGAAATCTCGGCCGAGATCCTGGCCACGCTGCGCCAGCGTGCCGAAGACACGCTGGGCGACGACCTGGTCGGTGCGGTCATCACCGTGCCGGCCTATTTCGATGAGGCACAGCGCCAGGCGACCAAGGACGCCGCGCGCCTGGCCGGCCTGGAAGTGCTGCGCCTGCTGAACGAGCCCACCGCCGCGGCCATTGCCTATGGCCTCGACAACGCCGCCGAAGGCGTCTACGCGGTCTATGACCTGGGCGGCGGCACCTTCGATATCTCGGTGCTCAAGCTCACGCGCGGCGTGTTCGAAGTGATGGCCACCGGCGGCGATTCCGCGCTGGGCGGCGATGACTTCGACCAGCGGCTGCTGTGCTGGATCGTCGAGCAGGCCAGCCTGCAGCCGCTGTCGGCGCAGGACATGCGCCTGCTGATGGTGCGCGCGCGCGCCGCCAAGGAAGCCCTGTCGGAAGCGGACAGCACCGTGATCGACGCAGTGCTCGACTCCGGCGAGATCGTCCACCTGACGCTGACCGACGAGACCTTCGAGAAGATCACCGCCAATCTGGTGCAGAAGACACTGGCACCGGTGCGCAAGGCGCTGCGCGACGCCGGCGTGACGCCCGACGACGTCAAGGGCGTGGTGCTGGTCGGTGGCGCCACGCGCATGCCGTCGATCCGCAAGGCGGTCGGCGACTACTTCGGCCAGACCCCGCTGACCAATCTCGACCCCGACCGCGTGGTGGCGCTGGGCGCCGCGATGCAGGCCAACCTGCTGGCCGGCAACCATGCGCCGGGCGAAGACTGGCTGCTGCTCGACGTGATCCCGCTGTCGCTGGGCGTCGAGACCATGGGCGGGCTGGTCGAGAAGATCATCCCGCGCAACAGCACCATCCCGGTGGCGCGTGCGCAGGAGTTCACCACCTTCAAGGACGGCCAGACTGCGATGGCGATCCACGTGCTGCAGGGCGAGCGCGAGCTGGCCAGTGACTGCCGCTCGCTGGCGCGCTTCGAGCTGCGCGGCATCCCGCCGATGGTGGCTGGCGCGGCGCGCATCCGCGTGACCTACCAGGTCGACGCCGACGGCCTGCTGTCGGTGACCGCGCGCGAGACGCATTCGGGCGTGGAAGCCTCGGTGACGGTCAAGCCGTCGTACGGGCTGGCCGACGACGATATCGCGCGCATGCTGCAGGACAGCTTCCGCGAAGCCGAGCACGACATGAAGAGCCGTGCGCTGGCCGAGGAACGTGTCGAGGCCGACCGCCTGGTCGAGGCCACCGAGCGTGCGCTGCAGACCGATGGCGACTTGCTGTCGGCCGAGGAGCGCGCACAGGTCGAAGCGCTGATCGCCGGCGTGCGCGAGATCGCCAGGGGTGAAGATCACCTGGCGATCCGCGCCACGGTGGAAAAACTGTCGCACGGCACCGATGAATTCGCCGCCCGCCGCATGGACCGCTCGATCAAGAGCGCGCTGGCCGGGCGCAAGGTACAGGAACTGGGCTGATCACCGCGCCTGCACCGCACTACAGAACCCAGGAAACGACATGCCACAGATCATTGTTTTGCCCCACGTCGAATACTGCCCGGAAGGGAAGGTGATCGAAGCCGAGAAGGGCGTCAGCGTCCTCGACTCGCTGCTTTCCCACGGTATCGAGCTCGAGCACGCGTGCGAGAAATCCTGTGCCTGCACCACTTGCCACGTGATCGTGCGCGAAGGCTTCGATTCGCTCAACGAGGCCGAGGAGAAGGAAGAGGACCTGCTCGACAAGGCCTGGGGCCTGGAGCCGAATTCGCGCCTGTCTTGCCAGGCCATCGTCGACGAGGAAGACCTGACCGTCGAGATTCCCAAGTACACCATCAACCACGCCAAGGAAGGCCACTGAGCCGCCGGCACAGATCTCAGCGGAGAACGAACCCATGAAGTGGACCGATACCTACGATATCGCCGCCGCGCTGTACGACAAGTATCCTGACGTCGACCCGGCCGGCGTGCGCTTTACCGACCTGCGCAGCTGGGTGCTGGAGCTCGACGGCTTCGCCGACGATCCGGCGCGTTCGGGCGAGAAGATCCTGGAGGCGATCCAGCAAGCTTGGATCCAGGAAGCGGAATAAGCTCTCGGTATCGGAATGAAGCAGAAAGGCCGGCGTGATCGCCGGCCTTTTGCATTGGTGCAGCGCGAATTTGGAGGGTCAGCCTCGCACCAGCGCACCGTTTTCCATGTGCACGCGCTCGCCGACCTGCACCGCGGGGTCCTGCTCATACGTGAAGGTGCGGTGGCTGCCGTCATCCATGCGGACGCGCACCTGATAGTGGGTGTCCTTGCTCACGGCCTTTTCGATCTGGTTGCCTGCGACGCCGCCGCCCACCGCACCGACAACCGTGCCGACGATGCGGCCATTGCCCTTGCCCACCTGGTTGCCCAGCAGGCCGCCGACCACGGCGCCGCCGAGCGCGCCCAGGCCGCTGGTGTTGGGCTTCTGGGTCTCTATCGGCGTGACGGCGACGATGCGGCCGGCATATGGGCTGCCCTTGGCGGCCGGGCGCTCGGTGCCGGCGCTCTGGCTGGCGCGGGGCTCGCTATCGCGCTGGGCGGCCTGGCGCGCGGGAGCGGTGCGCGGTGCCGCTTGCGTCGGCTGCGAGGAAGTGGCGTTCTGGCGCGATTGCGCGGGCTGGCCGTCGTCGTAGACAGGCGGACGCGTAGTACTGCCTGGCGGCGGGGCGGTCTGCGTGGTGACCGGCAAAGGCCCTTGCGGCGCCTGTGCAGCTTGCTGGCTTTGCGGTGCGTGCAGATCAGGGTCGGCCTTGCCGAGCGGCAGCACGCCGGTGACGGCGGCGACGGCGGTCAGGCTGGCAATGACCACGGCCACGGCTGCCGCGCCGATCAGCGGATGCAGCCGGCGCAGCGGCGGCAGCGGCTGCAGCGGTGTGGGGGTGTGGTCGTGCGAAGTGGCTTGGCTCTGCATTGTGGCTCCGGTGCGGCGATGGCCGCGATGGGATGGAACCAGTTTGGCGGAAGCGGGGGGCGTTTTCCGTTTGTTTTTGTAAATATATGTAGGCGGAAAAGGCCTTTTGTATCAATGAGTTGGGCGTGGCTTGGTGCGGCGGGGAGGTGGGGCTGTAACAGATGATGGCCCGTGCGGCGTGTCTTGATCTACCGCTTGTGTGCTCCCTCTCCCGCTTGCGGGAGAGGGAGCAAACCGTCAGTCTTCCTTGCGCAGGTGCGGGAACAGGATGACGTCGCGGATATTCGGGCTATCCGTCAGCAGCATCACCAGGCGATCGATGCCGATGCCGCAGCCGCCCGTCGGGGGCATGCCGTATTCCAGCGCGCGGATATAGTCGGCGTCGAAATACATCGCCTCCTCGTCGCCGGCATCCTTCTGCTCGACCTGCTTGCGGAAGCGGTCGGCCTGGTCCTCGGCATCATTGAGCTCCGAGAAGCCGTTGGCGATCTCGCGGCCGGTGATGAACAGCTCGAATCGCTCGGTGATGCCCGGCACCGTGTCCGAAGCGCGCGCCAGCGGCGAGACCTCGACCGGGTAGTCGACGATGAACGTCGGCTCCCACAGCTGGCTCTCGGCGGTTTCCTCGAACAGCACCAGCTGCAGCGTGCCCAGCCCGGCATTGAGGAACTGCGGCGCGTTGGTGTTGACGCCGAACTTCTTCAGCTCGACGCGCAGGAACTCGGCATCGGCCAGTTGCGCGTCGGTGTACTGCGGCGCGAACTTCTGGATCGCCTGGCAGATGGTCAGGCGATGGAACGGCTTCGACAGGTCGAGCTCGCGGTCCTGGTAGGTCAGCACGGCGCTGCCGCGCGCGTCGATCGCGGCCTTGCGGATCAGGTCTTCGGTGAAGTCCATCAGCCAGCGGTAGTCCGTGTAGGCCGCGTAGAACTCCATCATGGTGAACTCGGGGTTGTGGCGCGGGCTCACCCCCTCGTTGCGGAAGTTGCGGTTGATCTCGAACACGCGCTCGAAGCCGCCGACGACCAGGCGCTTCAGGTACAGCTCGGGCGCGATGCGCATGAACATCTGCATGTCCAGCGCGTTGTGGTGCGTGATGAACGGCTTGGCCGCGGCGCCGCCCGGGATCGGGTGCAGCATCGGCGTTTCCACTTCCATGAAGCCGGCGTCGGCCATATGGCGGCGCAGCGAGGAGATCGCGTTGGTGCGGGCACGGAAGGTGTTGCGCGTTTCCGGCGACACGATCAGGTCGACATAGCGCTGGCGGTACTTCATCTCCTGGTCGGCCAGGCCGTGGAACTTGTCCGGCAGCGGACGCAGCGACTTGGACAGCAGGCGCAGCTCGCGCACCTGCACCGACAGCTCGCCCTTGTTGGTGCGGAACAGCTCGCCGCGGGCGCTGATGATGTCGCCCAGGTCCCAGTGCTTGAAGGCGGCGTAGACCTCTTCGCCGACCTTGTCGCGGGTGATGTAGAACTGGATCTGGCCGCTGCCGTCCTGCACGGTGGCGAAGCTGGCCTTGCCCATCACGCGCTTGAGCATCATGCGGCCGGCGATCGCGACCTCGACCGGGCTGGCTTCGAGCGCGGCCTGGTCGGACTCGCCATACTGCGCGTGCAGCGCGGCGGCCTGGTGGGTGGGGCGGAAATCGTTGGGGAAGGCCACGCCTTGCTGGCGCAGCGCGGCCAGCTTCTCGCGCCGCTCCGCGATGATCTTGTTCTCGTCGACGGCGGGCGTGTCCGCGGCGGCTGGCTTGGCCTGCGACTTGGCCTGGGCGTGATTCGGTTCGGTCATGATGTCTTCTAGCGTCGCACGCGGCGGGCCGCGCGCGGGATCAGTATGGCTTCAGTAATTGCGGAGATCGTCCAGCTCGGTGCTGCCGAAATCCGGGCGGTGCAGGTAGGCGACGATGCGGCCCGCGGTTTCCTCGGCGGAAGCGAGCTGTTCGTTCGCCTTCAGGTCGCGGAAGCGCTGGACCTGGGCAAAGTCGGCGTTGCGGATCACGTTCTGCATGCCGGTATCGATCACGCCCGGCGCCAGCGCCACCGCGCGCACGGTGCGCGGTGCCGGTGCCTGCGCATACTCGGCGTTGACCGAGCGCATGAACATGTCCAGGCCCGCCTTGCCGGCGCAGTAGGCGCTCCAGCCCTCGATCGGGCGGCGTGCCGCGCCGGAAGAGATCGCCAGCACCTTGCGCGGGCAGTCGAACTTCTCGGTGCGCTCCAGGAACGCAGCGGTCATCGTCATCGGCGCCGCGAGGTTGGTCAGCAAGTGCGGTACCAGCGTGCTTTCCTGCAGGCGCGAGACCGGGCCGATCGGCTCGACCACGCCGGCGTTCAGGATCAGCGTGGCGCTGGCCGGCGGCTGGTCGAGGGTATCGATCACGCTGGCCAGCCAGGTGGCCGCGGGGCCGGCCTGGGACAGGTCCTGCAGGTGCCAGGCCACCGGCACGCCGCTCATGGTGGCGATGCGCTCCAGCTCGTTGTTGCGGCTGCGCGCCACGCAGATCAGGCGGTTGCCCGGCACGAGCAGGGCGTTGGTCAGTGCAGCGCCCAGCCCGCGCGAGGCGCCGGTGATGATGTAGAGGTGATTGGCTTCGCTCATGGTGCCCCGGTCGGAGATGTCGCCCTGCCGCCGTGCGGTGCGGCGCGGGCGGTGGTACAGCGTTGGATGGATTGCTGTGCCGCCGCCGGCCGCGCCGGCAGGGCGGGCGGCGCGGACAACGGTCGTTGCCTTACAGTCCTTGCTTGAGGCTGGCCTCGATGAACGGGTCCAGGTCGCCGTCCAGCACCTTCTGGGTATTGGACATTTCCACGTTGGTGCGCAGGTCCTTGATGCGGCTCTGGTCCAGCACGTAGGAGCGGATCTGGTGGCCCCAGCCCACGTCGGTCTTGCCGGCTTCCAGCTTGTCGGCCTCGGCCTGGCGCTTGCGCATCTCGTGCTCGTACAGGCGCGACTTCAGCATCGACATGGCCTCGGCACGGTTGCGGTGCTGCGAGCGGTCGTTCTGGCACTGCACCACGATGCCGGTCGGGATGTGCGTGATCCGCACGGCCGAATCGGTCTTGTTGATGTGCTGGCCGCCGGCGCCCGAAGCGCGGTACGTGTCCACGCGCAGGTCGGCCGGGTTGACTTCCACTTCGAACGAGTCGTCCACCTCGGGGTAGACGAACACCGACGAGAACGAGGTATGGCGCCCGCCCGACGAATCGAACGGCGACTTGCGCACCAGGCGGTGCACGCCGGTCTCGGTACGCAGATAGCCGAAGGCGTATTCGCCCTCGATCTTGATGGTCGCGCTCTTGATGCCGGCCACGTCGCCTTCGGACTCTTCCAGCACCTCGGCCTTGAAGCCCTTGCGCTCGCAGTACTTCAGGTACTGGCGCAGCAGCATCGAGGCCCAGTCGCAGGCTTCGGTGCCGCCGGCGCCGGCCTGGATGTCGATAAAGGCGTTGGCCTGGTCCATTTCGCCGGAGAACATGCGGCGGAATTCCATGCCCGCCACAATCTCCTCGAAGCCCTGGACGTCGGTTTCGATCGATTCGAGGGTCTCGTCGTCGCCTTCTTCCTTGGCGAGCTCGAACAGTTCCTCGGCACCGCTAAGGTCGTCCGTGAGCTTGCCGAGGACGCTGACCACGCCCTCGAGGGCCTTTTTTTCCTTGCCGAGATCCTGGGCGCGCTTGGGGTTGTTCCAGACGTCCGGGTCTTCCAGCAGGCCGTTGACTTCGTCCAGCCTTCCTACTTTGACATCGTAGTCAAAGATACCCCCGTAGATCTTCCGTCCGGGAACGGAGATCGGAGATGGCACCGGAGATGGCGTTGAGGCGTTCTGCTTCCATGATGTTCCTGCGCTTCGAAAACCTTGAATTATAGCGGATTGGTGCCCGGGATCGGTCGCGGATTCGGGCATTTGCGGCGGCCATGGCTGCCGCGCGGCGAACGGAAAGGCCATGCGATGGTCTATCCGGCGGTGCCGGGCAGCGCACGCGGCGATAATACGCATTCGCAAGCCGCCCCCCGGCATGAAGACAAACAGGGACGCATGACGAAAACCAGACATGACATCGAGGCAGGCCGGCGCCGCGCGCTGGGCCTGCTGCTGGCCGCCACCGCCGCCGCGGTCGCGGCCGGCTGCGGCACCACCGGCGGCCCCGTGCCGGATGGCTATTACCGCGTGGAACGCGGCGATACGCTCTATTCGATCGCCCGCAAGCACGGCCGCACCGTGCGCGACCTGACCCGCTGGAACAGCGACATCGCCAGCCCCAGCCAGATCGAAGTGGGCCAGCTGATCCGCGTGCGGCCGCCCGGCGGCAGTGCCGCCGCCTCGGCCGGCTCGACCGCCTCGACCGGCACCGGCCAGGCCGTCACCGATACCCCACGCGCCGACAGCGGCGCGTCAAGGCCGCCCGCCAGCAGCATCCGCCTGCAATGGCCGGCCGACGGCCGCGTCATCGCGCGCTACTCGCCGCCCGCCAGCAAGGGCCTGACCATTGCCGTGCCGGCCAACGGCACGGTGCGCGCCGCCGCGGCCGGCCGGGCCATCCATGTGGGCAACCTGCGCGGCTACGGCATGCTGGTGATCGTCAAGCACAACGACGACTGGCTGACCGTCTACGGCAACCTGGACCAGCCGCTGGTCAGCGAGGGCACCACGGTGGCGGCCGGGCAGGACGTGGGCCGCATGGGCGCCAGCGCCAGCGAACTGCATTTCGAAGTGCGCGCCAATGGCAAGCCGGTCGATCCGGCGGCCTATCTCCCCGCGCGCGGCTAGGACCGGGGCGATGCCCCGGCCGGCACGCTATTGCGCGTGCTCGATCACCAGTTGCACGCGCGTGACGCCGTTGAAGGTGTTGTTGTCGAGCCGGTAGGCCACCTGCGCGCTGGCCCCGAGCGATTCGGCGTGGTTGAACCAGATCGCATCGAAGCGCTGGCTGCCGCGCCCGAGCTGCAGCTTCAGGTGCTTGCCCTTGAGCACGCTCTGGCGCAGCACGTCGAACTCGCCGCAAAAGGTCGGTGCCGGGAAGCCCTGGCCCCACACCTGCTGCTCCAGCAGGGTGACGAATTCTGGGCTGAAGCAGTGGTCCTCGATATCGCCGTCGGTCTCGATCACGCGCGCGAGCTGGTCGTCGGTCAGCCATTCCTTGCCGACCGCTTCGAAGGCTTCCTGGAACTCGGCAAAACGCTCGGCGCGCACGGTCAGGCCGGCCGCCATGGCATGGCCGCCGAACTTGACCATCATGCCGGGGCAGCGCTTGGACACCAGGTCGAGCGCGTCGCGCAGGTGGAAGCCCGGGATCGAGCGGCCCGAGCCCTTGATGGTGGCTTCATCGCCGGGCGCGAAGGTGATGGTGGGGCGGTGGTACTTGTCCTTGAGCCGCGATGCGACGATGCCGATCACGCCCTGGTGCCAGGTGTCGTTGAACACGCTGACGGTAAAGCGCGCCGACGGATCCGGGCCGGCAAGACCGGCCATGGGCTGCTCCAGGATCTGCAAGGCCTCCTGCTGCATGCCGGCCTCGATATCGCGCCGCTCGCGGTTCATGCTGTCGAGCTCCTGGGCGATTTCCCAGGCGCGGTTGGCATCGTCGGTCAGCAGGCATTCGATGCCCAGCGACATGTCCGCCAGCCGGCCGGCCGCGTTCAGGCGCGGGCCCAGCCCGAAGCCGAGGTCGAAGGTATTGGCACGCGACGCCTCGCGGCCCGCGGCGCGGAACAGCGCCGCCACGCCCGGCTGCATGCGTCCCGCGCGCATCCGCCGCAGGCCCTGCGCCACCAGGATGCGGTTATTGGTGTCGAGCTTGACCACGTCGGCGACGGTGCCCAGCGCCACCAGGTCGAGCAGCGTCTGCAGCGGCGGCTGGGTGGCCTGGGTGTAGACGCCGCGCCGGCGCAGCTCGGCGCGCAGCGCCAGCAGCACGTAGAACATCACGCCCACGCCCGCCAGGTTCTTGCTCGGGAATTCGCAGCCCGGCTGGTTCGGGTTGACGATCACCGCCGCGTCGGGCAGTTCGGCGCCCGGCAGGTGGTGGTCGGTCACCACCACGTCGATTCCCAGCGCATTGGCCGCGGCCACGCCGTCGACGCTGGCGATGCCGTTGTCGACGGTGACGATCACGTCCGGCTGCTGCCTGGCCGCCAGCGCCACGATCTCCGGCGTCAGGCCGTAGCCGTACTCGAAGCGGTTGGGGACGATGTACTCGACCCGCGCGCCCAGCATGCGCAGCCCGCGCACCCCGACCGCGCAGGCGGTGGCGCCGTCGCAGTCATAGTCGGCGACGATCAGCAGGCGCTTGCCGGCGGCGATGGCGTCGGCGAGGTAGGTGGCGGCATGGCCGATGCCCTTCATGGCGCCCGGTGGCACCAGTTCAGGCAGGTCGGTCGCCAGCTCGGCGGTGCGGGCCACGCCGCGCGCGGCCAGGATGCGGGCCAGCGTGGGATGCAATCCGGCGGCGGCCAGCGTGGAGACGTGTTCGGAGGAATAGGTGCGGATGGCGATCCGGGTCATGGCGGGGCGGTCTTGTTCTTGCGATGGGTCGTTGGCTGGCGTTCGGCGAGGTTCAGGCGGCAAAGGCGAGGTCGGACAGCAGCGCGCGCCAGTCGCCGCGCTGGCCCATGCCGCGCCAGAACTTGCGCAGGTCGGCGCGGGTCACGGTGAACTCGGCAAAGTGGTTCTCGCCGCCCAGCACCAGCGTCACGCCGCCGATGCCGCCTGCGGCCAGCGCCTCCAGCGCCGGTGCGAACCAGTCGGCATCGAGCGCATGCATGCGCTCGATCCACAGGCCCCAGTCCTCCGTGATATGGGCTTCGGTGGCGAGTTCCAGCATCGCCAACGCCGATCCCCCGGACGCCGCCACGCCGGCCAATCCCGCTGGCACGGGCAATACGCGGCTGCCGGCGGCCAGCGCCAGCCCGGCCAGGAACGGGTCGTCGCTCAGTACCGTGTCGGCCAGGCGCGGCACGGCCTGCAGCGTGCCGCCGCCATACAGCCAGACCGAGTTCACCGGCAGCTCGCCGCGCGCCTCGCGGGCCTGGTTGACCGGGTGGTCGAACCAGGTCATCTGGATCTCGTTCTGTACCCGGCGCCAGTCGCGCGCACGCTCGCCGGCCTGCATCCAGATATCGATGTTGCGCCCGGCCGCGCGCAGCGGCGTGGTCGCTACCAGCGGGCCGAACACTGACTCGGGAAGGTACCAGCGCACCGGGCAGGGCGTCTGCAGCGCGATGCCGGATTCCTGCAGCAGCGGCTCGATGGCGGCGTGCAGCGCGGCCGCCTCATCCGGCCGGATGCCGAGATGCGCCGGCGGCATCAGCACCAGGTGGTCGCGTGCCGCGTGGATGTGCACCGGCTGCAGGCAGGCCCAGGACTGGCCGTCCGCCGCCAGGGCGGCTGCGCTGCTGTCGGCCAGCCGCATATAAGGCGCCGACGGCACCCGGCCTGTGTCGAGCCCCGTCTTGGCGGCCAGCCAGCGTTCCTGCGGCAGGCTGCGCAGGAACGGGTCGTCGTGCCGCTCGCGCTGGCCCGGCGTGGCCCGCGTCAGCAACTTTCCGAGCGCTGGCAGCTCCAACTGCCGCAGCAGCGCGCCGGGAATGACGTCGTCACGGCCGTCGTCGCCGGCGCCCGGCGGGACGGAAAAGGGCACAATCAGGGTCAGGTGCGTCATCATGGTGGCGAGATTGTAAACTTCCGGCTGGTCGATGCCAGTCCCGCGCCGCTTCCGTGCATCGTGGAAGGCGTTCGCCACGGCTCCCTGAGTGCCGCCGGCGCCCCTTGAAAGGGCGGCGGCGATATCCCGAAACAACAGGAATCCTCTTGAACTTTCCCTACGAGTGGCAGATCGGCTGGCGATACACCCGCGCCAGCAAGCGCGCCAGCCGCAACACCTTTATTTCGTTTATCTCGATGATCTCGATGTTCGGGATCGCCCTGGGCGTGGCCGCGCTGATCGTGGTGCTGTCGGTGATGAACGGCTTCCAGAAAGAAGTGCGCGACCGCATGCTGTCGGTGCTGGCGCATATCGAGGTCATCGGCCCGTCGTCGCTGCCCGACTGGCAGCACACCGCGGCCGAGGCGATGCAGAACAAGGAAGTGGTCGGCGCCGCGCCCTATGTGGCGGCGCAGGCCATGCTGACCCGCGACGATGCCGTGCGCGGCGTGCTGCTGCGTGGTGTCGAGCCGTCGCAGGAACCCAAGGTCTCGGACATCGGCAGCCAGTTCAAGTCCGGCAGCATGAACGCGCTGGTGCCGGGCGAATTCGGCATCGCGCTGGGCAACGAGCTGGCCAATGCCATGGGCGTGCAGGTCGGCGACAAGGTTACGCTGGTCGCGCCGCAGGGCACCATCACGCCGGCCGGCGTGCTGCCGCGGCTCAAGCAGTTCACCGTGACCGGCATCTTCTCGTCGGGCCACTTCGAGTTCGACAGCGCGCTGGCGCTGGTCAACATGCATGACGCCGAGACGCTGTTCCGCCTGAGCGGACCTACCGGTGTGCGGCTGAAGCTGCAGGACATGCAGCGCGCGCCGCAGGTGGCGCAGCAGCTCGCCGGCACCATGTCGGGCGAGCTGTACCTGCGCGACTGGTCCAAGCAGAACCGCAACTGGTTCGCCGCGGTGCAGACCGAGAAGCGCATGATGTTCATCATCCTGACGCTGATCATCGCGGTGGCCGCGTTCAACCTGGTGTCGACGCTGGTGATGACCGTGACCGACAAGCAGGCCGATATCGCCATCCTGCGCACCATGGGCGCGCAGCCCCGCTCGATCATGAAGATCTTTATCGTGCAGGGCGTCGCCATCGGCTTTATCGGCACCATCCTGGGCGTGGCCGGCGGTACGCTGATCGCGACCAATATCGACGTGATTGTGCCGTTTATCGAGCGCGTGCTCAGCGTGCAGTTCCTGCCGCGCGACATCTATTTCATCAGTGAATTGCCTTCGGATCCCCGCGTGAACGACATCGCCACCATCGGCATCATTTCCTTCGTGCTGGCCACGCTGGCCACGCTGTACCCCAGCTGGCGTGCCGCCCGCGTCAACCCCGCGGAGGCGCTGCGCTATGAGTGAAGCCGTGCTGCAAGCGGATACCGCCCCCAATGCGGCGGGCCAGGCGGTCGCCGGTTCGCCGGTGCTGGTGGCGGAGGGCCTGACCAAGCGTTTTCGCCAGGGCGGGCTCGATGTCGAAGTGCTGCGCGGCGTGGACGTGCGCGTCAATGCCGGCGAGAAGGTCGCCATCGTCGGTGCGTCCGGCTCGGGCAAGAGCACGCTGCTGCATGTGCTGGGCGGGCTCGACAATCCCGACTCGGGCCGCGTTGCGCTGCTCGGCAAGCCGTTCACGGCGCTGCGCGAGCGCGAGCGCAATGTGGTGCGCAACCGCTCGCTGGGCTTTGTCTACCAGTTCCATCACCTGCTGCCGGAATTCACCGCGCTCGACAACGTGGCGATGCCGATGCGTATCCGCGGCATGACGCAGCACGATGCGCGCGGCACGGCGCAGGCGATGCTGGAGCGCGTGGGGCTGGGCGGCCGCTCCAAACACCGGCCGGGCGAGCTGTCCGGCGGCGAGCGGCAGCGCGTGGCGATCGCGCGCGCGCTGGTGGGGCAACCCGCCTGCGTGCTGGCCGACGAACCGACCGGCAACCTCGACGACCATACCGCCGGCGGCGTCTACGATCTGATGCTCGAACTGTCGCGCACGCTCGGCACCAGCTTCGTCATCGTCACCCACGACCTCGACCTGGCCGGCCGCTGCGACCGCGTGCTGCGGCTGCGCGACGGCCACCTGCACCAGGAACGCTAGGCCGGGCCCCCGGCATTGCACCATGTGGATCGACACCCACTGCCATCTCGACGCGCGCGAATTCGACGCTGACCGGCGCCAGGTAGCCGACGCGGCCGAGGCCGCCGGCGTGCGCGGCATGGTCGTGCCGGCGGTGGCGGTGTGGAATTTCGAGGCGGTGCGCAAGCTGGCGCACGAGGACTCGCGCTGTGTCTACGCACTCGGCATCCATCCGCTCTGCTCGCCCGGTACCGGGCAGGCCGATATCGATGCGCTGCGGCGCGAGGTGGCGGCCAGCATGGGCGATCCGCGCTTCGTCGGCATTGGCGAGATCGGGCTCGATTTCTTTGTCGCCGGTCTCGATAGCAATCACCAGGCCTGGCTCTATGCCGAACAGTTGAAGATCGCGCGCGAATTTGACCTGCCGGTGCTGCTGCATGTGCGCAAGTCGCAGGACCAGGTCGGCGCGCAGTTGCGCAAGCTGGGCGTGAAGCGCGGCATCGCCCATGCGTTCAACGGCAGCCATGAGCAGGCGCGGCGCTTTGTCGAGCAGGGCTTCAAGCTTGGCTTCGGCGGCAACCTGACCTTCAGCCGCGCGCGCCAGATCCGACGGCTGGCTACGGACATGCCGCTGGAGGCGCTGGTGCTGGAAACCGACGCTCCCGATATCGCACCCGCGTGGCTTGCCGACGACCAGTTCGGCGAGCAGCACAAGGTGCGCAACACCCCCGCCGAAGTCGCCGGCGTGGCGCGCGTGCTGAGCGATCTGCGCGGCATCGATGCCGCGGCGCTGGCGCAGGCAACCTGGCGCAATGCCGTCGAGGCACTGCCGCGGCTGGCTGCGTTCGCCGAATCCATGGCGCCGGCCACACACACAACTTCCACGATTTCCTGACAGGCTGACAAGCTTTCCGCTGCATCGTGCGGTTACAACTCTGGCTGTGTGCAATCAGCCGGGGAGATGCCGTGCGCGTGTTCGTGGTGGCGTTCGTCGCGGGATGCTGGCTGCTGCAGCAGCAGGCAACGCTGCCGCGGCAGGACGTCGTGCGCGTGGCCGCTGCCGGTCTGGTGCTGGCGGCCATCGCGATGCTGCTGCGTGGCAGGCGCCTGCGTGCCGCATGGCGGGGACTGGTGCTGGCCGCCGTGGCCGCGGTGGCCGTTGGTGCCGCGTTCTGCTGGGCGGCATGGCGCGCCGATATGCGCTTGCGGGAGTGGTTGCCCGCATCGCTCGAATCGCGCGATCTCGACGTGCAGGGTGTGGTTTCCGGATTGCCGTCCGAATCAGCGGGCGGCGTCCGCTTTGCCTTCACCGTCGGGAAGACCGTGCCGGATGGGGCGGACGAACCAGGGTTGACGTTGCCCGGCCGGCTGCTTCTCCACTGGCGCGACGCGCCGCCTGACCTGTACCCCGGCCAGCGCTATACCCTGACCATACGCCTGCGGCGCCCGCGCGGACTGGCCAATCCCTTCGGCTTCGACTATGCCTATTGGCTGCTGGCGCAGGGCTATGGCGCGACGGGCTACGTACGACGCGCGCATGGTCCGCCGCAGGAGGCAACGCGGGAACGGCTCGCATGGCGCATCGAAGCGTGGCGCGCGGCAGTGCGCGATCACCTGCGCGCGGCGCTGCCGGATGATGCGCGCTATGGCCCGGTGCTGGTCGCGCTGGTGATCGGCGACCAGCGCGGCATCGATACGGAAGACTGGCAGTTGTTCCGGCGTACCGGCATCAGCCACCTTGTCAGCATTTCAGGCCTGCACATCACCATGATCGCTGGCATGGCGGGGTCGTTCGCCGGCATGCTGTGGCGGCATTCGTTCGGGCTGGGGCGCCGGCTGCGCCGGCCGCTGCCCCTGTGGCTGCCGGCCAGGCACGCGGCCCTGGTGACGGCGGTAGCCGGTGCGGTGACATACGGGCTGCTGGCCGGGATGCAGGTGCCCGCGTTGCGCACGGTGGCGATGCTATGCGTGGCCGCACTGGCGGTGTGGAGTGGGCGGGCACCGCCGGCGTCGGTGGTGCTGGCTTGTGCGGCACTGGCGGCGTTGCTGCTGGATCCGTGGGCGGTGATGTCGCCGGGCTTCTGGCTGTCTTTCGGCGCGGTGGCGGTGATCTTCTACGCTGCCCGGTCCGGGCATGGCGCGCCGGAAACTCGCTGGCAACGCATGCGTGCCACGCTTGCCGCCGCGGCGCGCACGCAATGGGCGGTCACAGCCGGGCTGGTGCCGCTGACGCTGTTGCTGTTCCAGCAGGTGTCGGTGGTGTCGCCGCTCGCCAATGCTATCGCGATCCCGGTGGTCAGCCTGCTGGTGACGCCACTGTCGCTGGCTGCCGCCGCCGCGCCGGCCATGCTGGCCACGCCGTTGCTGGCCGTCGCGCACCAGGCCATGGTATGGCTGGCCGCCTTGCTGGGTTGGCTTTCCGGCCTGCCGTGGGCCATGTGGGAGGCGCCGGCATCGGGGCCGTTGCCGCTGCTGCTCGCCCTGCTCGGGATCGCGCTGTTGCTGGCGCCGCCTGCCAGTGCCGCGGCGCGCCTGCATGGCGGCCTGCTGGTGTTGCCGCTCGTATTGGCGCGCGGCCCGCCGGTGGCGCATGGCGAGTTCCGTGCGGTGATGCTCGACGTGGGGCAGGGGACCGCGGTGCTGGTGCAGACGCGTACGCATGCGCTGCTGTACGACACGGGCCCTGGCTATGCATCGGGCTCCAGTGCGGGCGCGCAAGTGGTGGTGCCGGTGCTGCGCGGCCTGGGTCTCGGCCGGCTCGACCAGCTGATGGTCAGCCATGAAGACGCGGATCATGCCGGTGGTGTGGCTGACGTGGCGGCGGCGGTGGCCGTAGCGGCGCGCAGTACCGGCGCGCCGCCGCACCATGCCTTGCTCGGGCCGCCAGCATCCGGCTGGGCGCCGTGCGCGGACGGCCAGCAATGGGACTGGGACGGCGTGCGTTTCACGGTGCTGCATCCGTTGCCATTGCAGTCGCAACAGGCGGCGATCGCCAGCAACGCCCGTAGCTGTGTGCTGAGCGTGGCGACCGCGCGGCATCGCCTGTTGCTGACCGGCGATATCGGCGTGGCCGAAGAACGCGCGCTGATCGACAGGCTGCCGCCCGAAGCGCTGCATGCCGACGTGATGGTGGTGGCGCACCACGGCAGCGGCACCTCTTCCGGTGCAGCGTGGCTGGACGCGGTGCGGCCCCGGGCGGCGGTATTCCAGCTTGGCTATGCCAACCGCTACCGCCACCCCCGCGCCGACGTGTGGGAGCGCTATGGACGCGCCGGCATCGCGCGCTACCGCACTGACGAAACCGGCGCGGTGACCATGGCCACGGCGCCGGCGGGGTATGCGTTGTCAGTGTTTCGGCAGGCCGAGCCGCGCTATTGGCGCGCGCGGCCGGAGGCGCCGCGCTAGCGGGCCTTGCGGCGTCGCGCGCGGGTGGCCGCCGGGGCAGGTTGCGCGTCGGCGGCAGCCGGCTGGGGCTTGGCGCGGCCTCGGGCAGGCGGCAGCGTGCGTGCCGGCTCGGCGCCCGCGATGCGGCGTTCGCGCAGGTGGGCCTTGGCACGCTGCAGCCCGGCGGCAACCGTTTCCGCGCGCTCCAGTGCCACGCCCGCGGCCAGCACGTCGCCAAGCACCAGGTGGCTGATGCGCGAGGTCATCGGCGTATAGACCTCGCTGTCTTCCTCGACATCGGAAAACACGCTAACGTCGGCCAGCTTGGCCAGCGGCGAGCCGCTGTGGGTGATCGCCAGCACGCTGGCGCCGCTGCTGCGCGCCAGCGTGGCGGCAGTCAGCATGTCCCAGGTGCGGCCGCTGTTGGACACCAGCACCGCCACGTCGCCGGCGCCGAGCAGCGCGGCGGACATGCTGAAGACATGCGGGTCGGAATAGGCGACGGTCGGGATGCCGAGACGGAAGAACTTGTGCTGGATGTCGAGCGCGACGATGCCGGAATTGCCGCAGCCGTAGAACTCGATGCGGCGGGCGCGCGCCAGCAGGTGGATGCCGTGTTCGATCTGGTCGGCCGACAGCGCGTTGCGCACGCTCATCAGCGTGGCGATGGTGCGGTCGAACACCTTGCCGGCGATGTCGGCGGGGCGGTCGTGGGCGTCCACATCCTGGTGCACGAATGGCATGCCGCCGCCGACGTTCTGCGCGAATTGCAGCTTGAACTCGCGGAAGCCGTCGTAGCCCAGTGCGGCGCAGAACCGTGCGATGGTGGGCTGCGACACGCCTGCGCGCTCGGCCAGTTCGGGCATCGACAGGCGGATAACGGCGGCGCCGTGCTCGGCGACGTAGTCCGCCAGACGGCGTTCGGAGGGGCGGAGCGTGTCGTAGACGGCAAGGATTCGGTCGCGCATGGCGGCGGGCGGATATCAGGTTGTTCGGGATTCTCTAATGTAGAGATTCTACATCCGTTGGCGAGGCATCGTGCCCGAAATCGTGCCCGCCTGGCTGTCAGGGTTTGCCCGTGATGTGGGAAAACAAGCAAGATTGAGCGCCATTGTGATGCATGATCCAGTCGACGGCGGCATTGCTATCGGTAATAATGTAGAAAATCTACATGCGATCGCGCCGCTTTGGTGCTACGCCCCGACAAAAGGAACGCCTCCGCCATGCCCATTGCCGTCCATGCCGAGCTGTTGGCCGTCACCGAACGCATCGTTGCCCGCAGCCGCGCCAGCCGTGCCGCCTACCTTGCACGCTGCGAGCGTGCGCAAGCCGAGCTGGGACCGCTGCGCGGCATGTCCTGCGCCAACCTGGCGCACGGCTTCGCCGCACTGCCAGCCAACGACAAGCTGAAGCTGCGCGTCGACCATGCGCCCAATCTCGGCATCGTCACCGCGTACAACGACATGCTGTCGGCGCACCAGCCCTATGAGCGCTACCCCGGCGTCATCCGCGAAGCCGCGCGCGCGGTCGGGGCCGTGGCGCAGGTGGCGGGCGGCGTGCCGGCGATGTGCGATGGCATCACGCAGGGCAACGCCGGCATGGAGCTGTCGCTGTTCTCGCGCGATGCGATTGCCATGGGCACGGCCATCGCGTTGTCGCACAACACCTTCGATGCGGCGCTGATGCTGGGCGTGTGCGACAAGATCGTGCCGGGCCTGCTGATGGGCGCGCTGCAGTTCGGCCACCTGCCGGTAGTGTTCGTGCCGGCGGGCCCGATGGCCACCGGCCTGTCCAACAAGGAGAAGGCGCGCGTGCGCCAGCTTTACGCCACCGGCCAGGTTGGCCGCGATGCGCTGCTCGAGGCCGAATGCCAGGCCTACCACGGGGCCGGCACCTGCACCTTCTATGGCACCGCCAACAGCAACCAGTTCCTGATGGAGATCATGGGCCTGCACCTGCCCGGCGCGGCCTTCGTCCACCCGGACAGCGGCCTGCGCGATGCGCTGACGGCCGCGGCGGCGCAGCGCGCGATTGCGCTGAGTGCGCGCGGCAGCGACTACCTGCCGCTGGCGCGCATCGTCGACGAGCGCGCCGTGGCCAACGCCATGGTCGGCCTGCTGGCGACAGGCGGCTCGACCAACCACACCATCCACCTGGTGGCCATGGCGCGCGCCGCCGGCATCATCATCGACTGGGACGACTTCGACCGACTGTCGCGCATCACGCCGCTGCTGGCGCGGGTGTACCCGAACGGCTCCGCCGACGTGAACCACTTCCATGCCGCCGGCGGGGCCGGGCTGATTATCCGCGAGCTGCTGCAGGCCGGGCTGCTGCATGAGGACGTGCAGACCGTCGCGGGCCCGGGCCTGGCGCGCTACACGCAGGAGCCGGTGATGCGCGATAGCGTGCTGCAATGGCGCGAGGGGGCGACGGCAAGCGGCGACGCCCAGGTCGTTGCCAGCGCCGCGGCGCCGTTCTCGCCCGAAGGCGGGCTGCGGCTGATGCAGGGCAACCTGGGCCGCGGTGTGATCAAGGTCTCGGCCGTGGCGCCCGAGCATCGCGTGGTTGAGGCGCCGGTGCGCGTCTTCGATGCGCAGGAAGCGCTGCAGGCCGCGTTCGATGCCGGCGAACTGAATGGCGACCTGGTCGCCGTGGTCCGCTTCCAGGGGCCGAACGCCAACGGCATGCCCGAGCTGCACCGCCTGACGCCGGTGCTGGGCGCGCTGCAGGACGCCGGCCACAAGGTGGCGCTGGTGACCGACGGGCGCATGTCGGGCGCGTCGGGCAAGGTGCCTGCGGTGATCCACGTCGGCCCTGAGGCACTGGCCGGCGGCGCGCTGGCCCGCGTGCGCGACGGCGACCGCATCCGCGTCGACGCGGTCGCCGGCGTGCTGCAATGGCTGGGCGACGAGGGCGAGTTCGCGGCGCGCGAGCCGGCGCCGGCCCCGGCCGACGATTTTGCCCGGTTCAGCCTCGGGCGCGGCCTGTTTGGCTCGTTCCGGCGCCATGCGCGCATCGCGGAAGAGGGGGGCAGCGCACTCGACCTGTCCGAAGCGGATGCCGGCGCCGCGCCAGGCGCATCCGCCGCTGCCGTGGCGGCGCAAACCGTCGCACAATAGCCTTGCGCACCTGCCTCACGACAGCAAGACGATACCAAGACCGACGGAGCAGACATGATCTATATCCTGATGGGCGTTTCCGGCAGCGGCAAGACCACGGTCGGCCAGCTGCTGGCGCAGCGCCTGGGCTGCGGCTTCCATGACGCGGACGAATTCCACAGCGAGGCCAACAAGGCCAAGATGCACGCGGGCATCCCGCTGACCGACGAAGACCGCTGGCCCTGGCTGGCGGCGATGCGCGCCGCCATCGACACGGCGCGCGCCGAAGGCCGGACCCACGTGTTCACTTGCTCGGCCCTGCGCCAGGCGTACCGCGACCGGCTCACGCCGCCAGACGGCGGCGTGACCTTCGTCCACATGAAGGGCGATGCCGCACTGATCGCCGGGCGCCTGTCCGCCCGCAGCGACCACTTCTTCAATCCCGAGCTGCTGCAGAGCCAGTTCGATACGCTGGAAGCGCCGCGCGACGCGCTGGAGCTCGATATCCGCCAGTCGCCCGAAGTCCTGGTGGACACCATCCTGCAGGCTTCCGCTCGCTGAGCCTTTCGCCCGCGATCCACCGCGCCATCGCAATGACGGCCGCCAGCCTCGCCGGCGGCCGTTTTTGCGTGCGCTGGCAGACATCTTGCTAGCTCACTTTCCGTGCCGGCCAGGATTCGCCAGCTTGCGGCTTTCGCCGGTACAGGTATGCTGAAAGGGCCAGTGACTCGACAGTATCGCCGCGCCAATGCCATCGGAGACCCTCCCGGGCCCCGAGGCAATAACGCGGCGGGCTTGTGGCAGGACAGCCAGGTCAAACCAGGGCGGCCGGATGCGGGGCAGTGGCAGCACCCGACGCCCACTACATGGAGGAACGGCCATCATGGCAGGGCGGTTTTTCGACGAGATGCTGGACTGGCGCGCCGACGGGGCGCCCACGGTCATCCAGGCAGGGCAGGCATTGCCCGACGGGGCGGTACGCCCGCATTACCGGCATTTCGCTGACTGGCTGGCGCGGCAGTCCGGCGGCACCATGGACAACAAGCGGGCCGAGGCGGACCTGATCTTCCGGCGCGTGGGCATTACCTTTGCCGTCTATGGCGACAAGGACGAAGCCAACAGCGGCACCGAGCGCACCATCCCGTTCGACGTGATCCCGCGCATCTTCCCGGCCAGCGAATGGGCGCTGCTGGAAAAAGGCCTGCGCCAGCGCGTGGCTGCGCTGAACCGGTTCATCCACGACATCTACCACGGCCAGGACATCATCCGGGCCGGCGTGATCCCGCCCGATCAGATCTACAACAACGCCCAGTACCGACCCGAGATGCTCGGCGTCACCGTGCCGCACGACATCTATGCGCACGTGGCCGGCATCGACGTGGTGCGTGCCGGCGAGGGCGAGTTCTACGTGCTGGAAGACAACCTGCGCGTGCCCTCCGGCGTGTCGTACATGCTGGAAAACCGCAAGATGATGATGCGGCTGTTCCCGGACCTGTTCGCACGCAACCGCGTCGCGCCGGTGGCGCACTATCCCGACCTGCTGCTCGACATGCTGCGCGGCGTATCGCCGCAGGCGATCGCCGATCCCACGGTGGTGGTGCTGACTCCGGGCATGTATAACTCGGCGTACTTCGAGCACGCCTTCCTGGCGCAGCAGATGGGCGTTGAACTGGTCGAAGGCAGCGACCTGTTCGTCGAGGACGACCACCTGTTCATGCGCACCACGCAGGGACCGCAGCGCATCGACGTGATCTACCGGCGCGTCGACGACGACTTCCTCGACCCGCTGGTGTTCCGGCACGATTCCGCGCTTGGCGCGGCCGGGCTGCTGTCGGTCTACCGTGCCGGCAACGTGACCATCTGCAATGCGATCGGCACCGGCGTGGCGGACGACAAGTCGATCTATCCGTACGTGCCCGACATGATCCGCTTCTACCTCGGCGAAGAGGTCATCCTCAACAACGTACCCACCTACATGTGCCGGCGTCCCGACGACCTGCAGTACGTGCTCGACCATATGCAAGAGCTGGTGGTCAAGGAAACCCACGGCGCCGGCGGCTACGGCATGCTGGTGGGTCCGGCCGCGACGCGCGCCGAGATCGATGCCTTCCGCGAGGTGGTCAAGGCCAGGCCCGAGCAGTACATCGCGCAGCCGACGCTGGCGCTGTCGACCTGCCCGACCTATGTGGAGTCGGGCATCGCCCCGCGCCATATCGACCTGCGCCCGTTCGTGCTGTCGGGCAAGGAGGTGCGCATGGTGCCCGGCGGGCTCACGCGCGTGGCGCTGCGCGAGGGCTCGCTGGTGGTCAATTCCTCGCAAGGGGGCGGCACCAAGGACACCTGGGTGCTCGAACGATGACGACGACAGCCCCTCACGCGATCAAGACCGCGAGCAACACCGCGATCAACACCGCCGCTGCCATGCCAGGAGAGCCCACATGCTGAGCCGTACCGCCGACCACCTGTTCTGGATGGCCCGCTACACCGAGCGCGCGGAAAACACCGCACGGATGCTCGACGTCAACTACCAGACCTCGCTGCTGCCGCAGTCGGCCGAGGTGGCCGAGCAGGGCTGGTGGGCGATGCTCGATATCTCGGAGCTGACGCAGGCCTTCGACCACAAGTACGGCCTGCTGTCGCGCGACGACGTGATCGACTTCATGGTGCGCGACATGACCAATGTGTCGTCGATCATGAGTTGCCTGCGCGCGGCACGCGAGAACGCGCGCGCGGTGCGCGGCTCGCTGACCACCGAAGTCTGGGAAACCGTCAACACGACCTGGCTCGACGTGCAGCGCATGATCGCCGACGGCGTACTCAGGGAAGACCCGTCGAGCTTCTTCGAATGGGTCAAGTTCCGCTCGCACCTGGCGCGCGGCGTGCAGTTCGGCACCATGCTCAAGGACGATGCCTTTCACTTCATGCGGCTGGGCACCTTCCTGGAGCGCGCCGACAATACCGCGCGGATCCTCGACGTCAAGTTCCAGGCCTCGGGCAGTGACGACAGCGATCCCAACCGCGAGCAGAACGACTTCTACCACTGGGCTGCGGTGCTGCGCTCGGTGTCCGGCTTCGAGGTCTACCGCAAGGTGTATCGCGCGGTGGTCACGCCACAGCGCGTGGCCGAACTGCTGGTGCTGCGCCCCGACATGCCGCGCTCGCTGGTGTCGAGCATGGACGAGGTGGTGACGATCCTGGCCATGGTGCGCAACCAGCAGTCGGCGGAGACCGAGCGGCAGGCTGGTAAACTCCACGCCGACCTGAAATACGCGCGCATCGACGACATCTTTGCCGTCGGCCTGCATGCGTACCTGACCAGCTTCCTGGAGCGCATCGGCGATCTCGGCAATGGCATCAGCCGGGACTTCCTGGTACCGCTGCAGGCGGCCTGACATGGGCGCACCGGCAACGACCATGTGCTGCCGCCGCCGCGCCGCGCCCTGATACCGTGAAATACAAGATCCACCACCATACTGTCTACCGCTATGCCGAGCCGGTGCGCCGCAGCGTGCACGAGCTGCGGCTCGAGCCGCGCTCGGGCCCGCTGCAGACCGTGCACAGCTGGCAGCTGAGCACGCCGGGCAACCCGTCGGCGGCGTGCGACGGCTTCGGTAACATCGTGCACAACTTCACCGTGGCGGGCCCGGCGGACACCATTGCCATCGAAGCCAGCGGCGAAGTGGAAGTGCTGCCTCCGCATGGCGACCTCGACCGCGACGGCCACCATGCCTTCTGCGATGCGCCGCCGGCCGGCGAATCGCGCGTGTCGCCGCTGTACTTCCTCGGCAGCACGCCGCTGACCACGGCGCCGCGCGAGATGCAGGCCTTCGCCGCGCCTTTCCTGGCCTCGGGCCATGAAATTCCCGCGTTGCTGGCGCTGGCCCAGGCCGTCGGCGAACGCGTCCGCTACAAGCCCAATACCACCGATGTCGGGACTTCAGCCGCCGAGGCGTTCGGCCTGGGCAGCGGCGTGTGCCAGGATCAGGCGCAAGTGATGGTGGCGGTATGCCGCGCGCTCGGTGTGCCGGCGCGCTATGTGAGCGGCTACTTCTACGATCCCGCCGCGACCGAACTGGCCAGCCATGCATGGGCCGACGTTTGTCTGGATCCCCAGCGCGAGATCTGGTGCAGCATCGACATCACCCACGGCTGCCTCACCGACGAGCGCCATGTCCGCCTCGCCGTGGGGCGCGACTACCAGTCTGCCGCACCGGTCCGGGGCATCCTGGAGGGCGGTGCCGGCGAGACGCTCGAGGTCAATGTCGTGATCACGCCGCTTGTCGATCCGGTCTAGCTTCGGCCGCGCCAATTAGGTGCCACATTCCAGAACCGGCACCGAGACACGGCAGCGGCGCTAGAATCCGTTAATGCAGCCCTCCGGCCGGCCACTCCCGGCCGTCCGACAAGAACACCAGAACAAGACCATGACGTACTGTGTAGCCATGCGGCTGGATGCCGGCCTGGTATTCCTGTCCGATTCCCGCACCAACGCCGGGGTGGACGCCATCTCGACGGCACGCAAGATGACCGTGTTCGAAGAGCCAGGCGACCGCGTGATGGTGCTGATGACCGCGGGCAACCTCGCCATCAGCCAGTCGGTGCGCCAGATCCTGGCGGAGAACCACGACGACAAGCGCTCGTTGTGGAACGCGCGGGACATGTTCGAAGCCGCGTCCATCGTCGGTGACGCGGTGCGCCAGGTGCACAAGCGCGACGCGCATGCGCTGCGCGATGCCGGCATCGAATTCAACGTCAGCCTGATCTTCGGCGGCCAGGTCCGCGGCGAGCGGGTGCGGCTGTTCAACATCTATGCTGCCGGCAACTTCGTCGAAGCCACGCCGGAAAACTGTTATTTCCAGATCGGCGAGGCCAAGTACGGCAAGCCCATCATCGACCGCGTCGTGCATCCGTCGCTGCCGCTGGCCGAGGGCGCGAAATGCGCGCTGATCTCGATGGATTCGACGCTGAAGTCCAATATTTCAGTGGGTTTGCCGCTGGACCTGCTGGTCTACGAGGCGGATTCGCTGCGCGTGACGCGCTTCGTCAACATCGACGAGCGCAACGCCTATTTCCGCATGATCCGCGATACCTGGGGCCACCGGCTGCGCCAGGTGTTCGGCGAAATCCACAACCCCGAATGGGACCCGGCCCTGCCGGCCGACTTCCCGCTGGCGCGCAGCGGCGAGGGCGACTGCTGGGGCCAGCCCGTGCGCGCCAGGCGCAATCCCTCCCGCACCCAGGAATGAGGGGCGGGGCGGTGCGCGAGATCATCCATTTTTCACATGCCAACGGCTTTCCGGTCACGACGTACCGCAAGCTGTTCGGCGAACTGGACGGCGAGTTCGAGTTCCGCGCCGTGGACCGTTACGGCCACCGGCCCCAGTTTCCGGTCACGCGTGGCTGGCCGCATCTGGTGGAAGAACTGCTCGAGGAAGTGGGGCGCCAGTACCGCGAGCCGGTCTGGCTGGTGGGCCATTCGCTGGGCGGCTTCCTGTCGATGATGGCGGCGCTGCGCCGGCCCGAATGGGTGCGCGGCGTGGTGATGCTGGACTCGCCGATCATTGCCGGCTGGCGCGCCTCGCTGCTGAAGACGGCGCAGGTGCTCGGCATCGACGAAAAGCCTGGCCCGGCGGCGGTGACGAAGAACCGGCGCACGCACTGGCCCGATGCCGAGGCCGTGTGGCAGCACTTCCGCGGCAAGCCGAATTTTGCCGTGTGGGACCAGGAGGTGCTGCGCGACTATGCGCTCCATGGCACCGAGCCGACCGGCAAGGGCAACGAGCGGCGCCTGCGCTTCGACCGCGAGGTCGAGTACTGGATCTACCGCACGCTGCCTACCAGCCTGGGGCGCAAGCTCAGGCGGGGCGCGCCGGTGCCGGTCGGCTTTGTCGCCGGTACGCGCTCGCGCGAGGTGCGCCAGTGCGGCCTTGCCGCGACCCGCAAGCTCGTGGGCGAAAACCTGCGCTTTATCGAGGGCGGCCATTTATACCCGATGGAGCGGCCGCAGGAAACGGCGCAACTGGTGCGCGACCTGATCGGAGCGATGCGCCGCGACGGGCGCTGATCCTTCGTTGATCATTTTCAAGCGGCGCATGCGGCGCAGCCTGCCGCGCGGCCCGGAAGATCCCCATAGAGCCCCGCCCGCCAGGCGATTGGCGGGCGGGGCTGTCACAATTTCCGGGTCGGCGCGGACCGGGCTCTCATGTATAATCCCGATTTCCCCGGCAAGCTCGGTTTATGACCAAATTCGTCTTCGTCACCGGTGGCGTCGTCTCTTCTCTCGGCAAGGGCATCGCTGCTGCCTCGCTCGCGGCCATTCTTGAGTCGCGCGGCCTCAAAGTCACCCTCCTCAAGCTAGATCCCTACATCAACGTCGATCCCGGCACGATGAGCCCCTTCCAGCATGGCGAGGTGTTTGTCACGGAAGACGGTGCGGAAACCGACCTCGATCTCGGCCACTACGAGCGTTTCGTCTCGGCCAAGATGCGCAAGTCGAACAACTTCACCACCGGCCAGATCTACGAATCGGTGATCCGCAAGGAGCGCCGCGGCGAATACCTCGGCAAGACCGTGCAGGTGATTCCGCATATCACCAACGAGATCCAGGCCTTCATCGAGAAGGGCGCCGCTGCCTCGCACGACGGCAAGGCCGACGTGGCGCTGGTGGAAATCGGCGGTACCGTGGGTGACATCGAATCGCTGCCGTTCCTGGAAGCCGCGCGCCAGATGAGCCTGCGCATGGGACGCAACCACGCTGCCTTCGTGCACCTGACGCTGGTGCCGTTCATTGCCAGCGCCGGCGAGCTGAAGACCAAGCCGACCCAGCACTCGGTGCAGAAACTGCGTGAAATCGGCATTTCGCCGACCGCGCTGCTGTGCCGCGCCGACCGCCCGATCCCGGACGACGAGCGCGCCAAGATTTCGCTGTTCGCCAATATCCCGCAAGACGCCGTGATCTCGGTGTGGGATGCGGACAGCATCTACAAGATTCCGCAGATGCTCAACGAGCAGGGCCTCGACCGCCTGATCTGCGAGGAACTGCGCCTGGACCCGCGCCCGGCCGACCTGTCGATGTGGCAGAAGCTGGTCAACGCCCAGGAACATCCCGAGCACGAAATCACCATCGGCATGGTCGGCAAGTACGTCGACCTGACCGAGTCGTACAAGTCGCTGATCGAGGCGCTGCGCCACGCCGGCATGCACACCGCCACGCGCGTCAACATCGAGTACATCGATTCCGAGGAACTGGAATCGGGCCACCTCGAAGTGCTGGCCCCGCTCGACGCCATCCTGGTGCCGGGCGGCTTCGGCAAGCGCGGCACGGAAGGCAAGATCCGCGCGATCCAGTACGCCCGCGAGAACAAGGTGCCGTACCTGGGCATCTGCCTCGGCATGCAGCTGGCCGTGATCGAGTTTGCCCGCCACGTGGCCAATATGGCCGACGCCAACTCGACCGAATTCAACCTTGAAACCGAACACCCGGTGGTCGCGCTGATCACCGAGTGGGTCGACCGCGAAGGCAAGGTCGAGCAGCGCTCGGCCGATTCCGATCTGGGCGGCACCATGCGCCTGGGCGCGCAGCGCGTGCCGGTCAAGGAAGGCACCAAGGCCAACGCCATCTACGGCGCCGAGGTCAACGAGCGCCACCGTCACCGCTACGAGGTCAACAACCATTACGTGCCGACGCTGGAAAACGCCGGCATGGTGATCTCGGCCCGTACCCCGACCGAGAACCTGCCGGAAATGATGGAGCTGCCGGAGTCGATGCACCCGTGGTTCGTCGGCGTGCAGTTCCACCCGGAATTCACCTCGACGCCGCGTGACGGCCATCCGCTGTTCAAGGCCTACGTCGAAGCCGCGCTTGCCAGCCAGCAGCGCAAGGGCGCCTGAGGCCAGGCGGCAAGAGAGGAGTCTGTCATGAAACTCTGTGGATTCGAGGTCGGCCTCGACAAGCCGTTCTTCCTGATCGCCGGTCCGTGCGTGATCGAGTCCGAGCAGATGGCGCTGGATACCGCCGGCGAGCTCAAGGCCATCACCGCTGAACTGGGCATCCCGTTCATCTACAAGTCGTCGTTCGACAAGGCCAACCGTTCTTCCGGCAAATCGTTCCGCGGCCTGGGGATGGAGAAGGGCCTGGAGATCCTGGCGACCGTCAAGCGCGAAGTCGGCGTGCCGGTGCTGACCGACATCCACGAGATCGACGAGATCAAGCCCGTCGCCGCCGTGGTCGACGTGCTGCAGACCCCGGCCTTCCTGTGCCGCCAGACCGATTTCATCCGTGCCTGCGCCCAGAGCGGCAAGCCGGTGAACATCAAGAAGGGCCAGTTCCTGGCGCCGGGCGACATGAAGAACGTGATCGACAAGGCCCGCGACGCCGCGCGCGAAGCCGGCCTGCCGGATGACGTCTTCATGGCCTGCGAACGCGGCGTCTCGTTCGGCTACAACAACCTCGTGTCCGACATGCGCTCGCTGGCGATCATGCGCGAGACCGGTGCCCCGGTGGTGTTCGACGCCACCCACTCGGTGCAGCTGCCGGGCGGCCAGGGCACCAGCTCCGGCGGCCAGCGCGAGTTCGTGCCGGTGCTGTCGCGCGCCGCCGTCGCCACCGGCGTGGCGGGCCTGTTCATGGAAACGCACCCGGATCCGAGCAAGGCGATGTCCGACGGCCCCAACGCGGTGCCGCTGTCGCGCATGAAGGAACTGCTGGCCGTACTCAAGGAACTGGACACGCTGGTCAAGCGCGCCGGTTTCCTGGAAGACAACTTCGGCTGGCCGGCCTGCGCCTGAGCAGGCCCGGTCTTGTCACCACCGCAATGCCGGTGGTGACAAACCATATCGAAAGACAATACAAAAAATCGGGAGATTCTCCATGGCCGCGGGCTATATCATCGCCTACGTCGACGTGACCGACCCCCAGCAGTACGAAGAATACAAAGTGCTGTCGAGCAAGGCCATGCAGATCCATGGCGCCGAGGTGCTGGTACGCGGCGGCAAGACCGAGCCGCTGGAAGGCGAGTGGGCGCCGAGCCGCGTCGTGGTGCTGAAATTCCCCAGCTATGAAGCCGCCAAGTCGTTCCACGACGGCGAAGCCTATCGCGCGGCCCGCAAGGCGCGCGAGCATGCGGCAAAGATGAACATGATCGTGGTGGAAGGCGCTGCCTGAGGGTTGTCGGGCCGTTTGACACGCGCCTGACACAGGCACAGGTTGAAGTAATCAGCAGCAGCAAGAATCAACAGTCAGAGAGGAATTCATGAGTGCAATCGTAGATATCATCGGTCGCGAGGTTCTCGACTCGCGCGGCAACCCCACCGTCGAATGCGACGTGCTGCTGGAATCGGGCGTGATGGGCCGCGCCGCGGTGCCGTCGGGCGCATCGACCGGTTCGCGCGAAGCCATCGAACTGCGTGACGGCGACAAGTCGCGCTACCTGGGCAAGGGCGTGCTGAAGGCCGTCGAGCACATCAACACCGAAATCTCCGAAGCCATCATGGGCCTGGACGCCTCCGAGCAGGCCTTCCTGGACCGCACCCTGATCGACCTCGACGGCACCGAGAACAAGGGCCGCCTGGGCGCCAACGCCATGCTGGCGGTGTCGATGGCCGTGGCCAAGGCCGCCGCTGAAGAAGCCGGCCTGCCGCTGTACCGCTACTTCGGCGGCTCGGGCGCGATGCAACTGCCGGTGCCGATGATGAACATCGTCAACGGCGGCGCGCACGCCAACAACAGCCTGGACATCCAGGAATTCATGGTCATGCCGGTGTCGCAGACCAGCTTCCGCGAAGCGCTGCGTTGCGGCGCCGAAATCTTCCACGCGCTGAAGAAGATCCTGGCCGACAAGGGCATGTCCACCGCGGTGGGCGACGAGGGCGGCTTCGCGCCGAACTTCTCGTCCAACGAGGAATGCCTGAACACCATCGTGCAAGCCATCGAGAAGGCCGGCTACCGCGCCGGTGAAGACGTGCTGCTGGCGCTGGACTGCGCCGCCAGCGAGTTCTACCACGAAGGCGAAGGCGTGTACCAGCTGGAAGGCGAAGGCCTGAAGCTGACCTCGACCCAGTTCGCCGACTACCTGGCCAACCTGTGCGACAAGTTCCCGATCGTGTCGATCGAGGACGGCATGGCCGAAGGCGACTGGGACGGCTGGAAGACGCTGACCGACAAGCTGGGCAAGCGCGTGCAGCTGGTGGGAGACGACCTGTTCGTCACCAACACCAAGATCCTGAAGGAAGGCATCGAGAAGGGCATCGGCAACTCGATCCTGATCAAGATCAACCAGATCGGCACCCTGACCGAAACCTTCGCCGCCATCGAGATGGCCAAGCGCGCCGGCTATACCGCCGTGATCTCGCACCGCTCGGGCGAAACCGAAGACAGCACCATTGCCGACATCGCCGTGGGCACCAACGCCGGCCAGATCAAGACCGGCTCGCTGTCGCGCTCGGACCGCATGGCCAAGTACAATCAGCTGCTGCGCATCGAGGAAGACCTCGGCGATATCGCCAGCTACCCGGGCAAGGGCGCGTTCTACAACCTGCGCTGAACCTTGCCCGTCGTGCCCGTTAGCGCATTAGTGCGTTAGTGCGGCATGACGTGATGGCTGTGAAAAGGCGGTGGCACGGATAACATCCGGCCACCGCCGTTTTTGTATCGAAATCTGCCTGGCAATTGCCTTCCGGGCCGACTTCGCAGATCATTGTGCGGAATTTCTCGTCCGCAACCTTTCATGCGTCTGATTTCGCTGCTGTTGTTCGTGCTGCTGCTCGCGGTCCAGTATCCGCTCTGGCTGGGCAAGGGTGGCTGGCTGCGCGTCTGGGACCTGAACCGCCAGCTGACCGAGCAAGGTACCCGCAACCAGACGCTCAAGCTGCGCAATGCCAAGCTGGAAGGGGAAGTTGCCGACCTGCAGGACGGCACCGGCGCGATCGAGGAACGTGCGCGCTATGAGCTGGGCATGGTGAGGGAAGGCGAGGTGTTCGTGCAGTTCGTGGCACCGGCTCCCAAGGTCAGCGCCACGCCGCCGCTGCCGCCGCCGGCGAACTCCGTCGCCGGGCGCGGCGGACACTGATCAACGTTCTGCTTCCTGCCCGGCGGCACCGTGGCCGTCACCACCAGTACGGATAGCCGCCCCAGTAGCCGGGCATTCCCACGCTGACGCCGCCACCCCAGTGGCCGCCCCCCCATCCTCCGTAAAACAGGTTCCAGCTGGTATTGGGATAGGCATATGCCGCACGCGCATAGGCCTCGGCCTGTTGCTGCCGCGCGATGGCGTCGGCCTGCTCGCGCAGCACCTCCTGGTTCAGGGCATCGAGCTTTTGCCGTGCTTCGGGCGTCAGCCGGGCGGGCGGCATGGCATTCGGGGCGAGCCGCGCCGTCGGGGGCGAGCCGTTGGCGTCGCGCGGGATCTGCGCGCAGCCGGTGGCCAGCAGCAGGGCGACTGCCGCGGCCAAAACAAAAGCGCCACGCAAGCAGCCGCGCGTGGCGGCCGCTGTCGTGGCGCCGGATTCTGGTAACGGGAGGGAGGCTTCGGCGTTCATGACGGTCCTCAGGCTCACGGCTCGCGGGTATAGCGATCGTACAGCCGTTGGACCGGGCGGCGCGCCGGATGTTTCCATTTCGCCGCTCCCTGCCGCTCCCTGCCGCTCCCGCCACGGGCCGAGCCGAGGAATGCCGCCTCAGTGGTGCTGGTGCGCGCCGGCCCCGGCGCCGGTGGCGATGTGCGTGGCCGAGAACAGCTGGGCGCAGTCGACCGGGTCAAATTCATAGCGCTGGCCGCAGAAATCGCAATGGATCTCCACGTTGCCGCGCTCGGCGATGATGCCCTCGATCTCTTCACGCCCCAGCGACTGCAGCATGCCCGCCACCTTGGGCCGCGAGCACGAGCAATGGAAATGCGGCGTCATCGGCTCAAACACGCGCAGGCCGGCGTCCTGCAGGTCTTCCCAGAACAGGCGGCGCAGCAGCGTCTCGGGCGATTCGGCCAGCAGTTCCTCGGCCTTGAGCGTGGAGCCCAGCTGCACCGCGCGATCCCAGGTATCCAGGTCCTGGGCCCTGGCATGGCTGGCCAGCGGCGCGCCGGTTTCGCCTACGTCGGCGGTGCCGCCGTAGGAGGGCAGCTTCTGCAGCAGCATGCCGGCGGCCACGCGATCGTCGGCGGCCAGCCACAGGCGCGTGTCGAGCTGCTCGGAGGCCTTCATGTAGTGCTCCAGCACCGCACTGATCGACGGCAGCGGACCGTGCTCGTCCGCCAGCGGCACGATGCCCTGGTACGGCTGCTGTCCCGGCAGCTTGTCCTTGGGGTCGAGCGTGATGGCAAAGCGGCCGTGGCCGTGCGCATGGACCAGGTCGGCCAGCGTGGCGTCGTCGGCAATCTCGGCGCCCTCGGCCAGCTTGGCGGTGGCCCGCATCGACAGGTCGGACAGGCATTCCACCACCAGCATCCGCACCGGGCCGTCGCCGTGCAGCTGCATCACCAGCGCGCCGTTGAACTTCAGGTTGGCTGACAGCAGTGCCGCGGCGGCCATCATCTCGCCCAGCAGCCGGCGCACCGGCGTGGGGTAGCGGTGGCGGCCCAGCACTTCCTGCCAGGTGGCTTCCATGCGCACCAGTTCGCCGCGCACCGGGGCGGCGTCGAACAGGAACTTCTGCAGGGTGTCGGGGGTGGTGGGGGTAGTCTGAGTCACGTTGTCTGTCGAGTAATGCGATGGACGCGGTCGCGGCTGCGTTCAGCCGATCCGCTTGAGCTGTTGCTTGTACATGGCCTGCCGCGAGGCGTAGGTTTCGGCGTTGCGATAGAGGTTGGCGACGTCCTCATCCGTCAGCTGCCGCACCACCTTGGCCGGCGCGCCCAGGATCAGCGAGCGGTCCGGGAAGACCTTGCCCTCGGTGACCACGGCGCCCGCGCCCACCAGGCATTCCTTGCCGATCACGGCACGGTTCAGCACCACGGCCTGGATGCCGATCAGCGAGCCTTCGCCGACAGTGCAGCCATGCAGCATGGCCTGGTGGCCGATCGAAACCTTGTCGCCCAGGGTCAGCGGGCAGCCCGGGTCGGTGTGCAGCACCGCGCCCTCCTGGATATTGGTGTCATGCCCCACCATGATCGGCTCGTTGTCGCCGCGGATCACGACACCGGGCCAGGCGCTGGCGCGGGACTTGAGGGTCACGTTGCCGATGACGGTGGCTTCCGGGGCCACGTAGGCTTCGCTGTCGATATTGGGCTTGACGTCGCCGAGCTGGTAAAGCGCCATGAGGTCTCCTGCACGAAAGGCTTTTGTTGAAGTGGGGGTTGCCGCCGGACTTTAAAGAGTCAGCGGGTCTGTGGGGAACTGCATGGCCAGGCACAAGGGTGGGTGCCGGCGAGGCCCTACAATGGCGGCAGTCCGGATTTTACGCTCATGCCAGAAAAAACTCCCGCCGCCGCTTTGCCTGATCCGTCACTTTCGCCGCGCCATCGCGCGCTGGCGGTGCTGTGCATGACCGATCCGCGCGAAAAGGCCGGCGCCGCGCGCGCGTTGTACCGCGATGCCATGGCGCTGTCCGATGCGGCGCTGCATGCGGACGAGGCGATCGATGCCGGCGCGGGCCATACCATCCCGGGACGTCCGGCACGGCCGGTACTGGTGGCGCCGCAGGGCGTCGAACGGCGCCGCTCGCTGCATACGCCCGCCGGCCGCGCGGCGATGATCCACGCGCTGTGCCATATCGAATTCAACGCTATCAACCTCGCGCTGGATGCGGTGTGGCGCTTCTCCGGCATGCCGCCGGCCTACTACCGCGACTGGTTGCGCGTGGCCGACGAAGAGGCGCTGCATTTCACGCTGCTGGCCGGGCATCTGGGCACACTGGGTGCGGCCTACGGCGATTTTCCCGCGCACAACAGCCTGTGGGAGATGACCGACAAGACCGCCGGCGACGTGCTGGCGCGCATGGCGCTGGTGCCGCGCACGCTGGAAGCGCGCGGGCTCGATGCCTCGCCGCCGGTGCGCGCCAGGCTGGCCGGCGCCGGGGATCATGCCGCCGCGGCGATCATCGATATCATCCTGCGCGACGAGGTCGGCCATGTTGCGATCGGCAACCACTGGTACCGCTGGCTGTGCGCGCAGCGCAAGCTGGAGCCGGTTGCTACCTATGCGCGACTGGCCGAGCAGTACCGTGCGCCGAAGCTGCGCGGGCCATTCAACCTCGATGCTCGGCGCGCGGCCGGGTTTGATGAGGATGAGCTGGCCTGGCTGGAAGCGTCGGCTGGCTAGGCCGACTGCCGGCGCTGCGCCGCCCGCTCTTCCTCCAGTAAGCGCAGCACCCGCCGCTGTATCTTCCCGGTGGTCGTCATCGGCAACTGGTCGATAAACTCGATCGCCTTCGGATACTCGTACGGCGCCAGCTGCCCGCGCACATGCGCCTGCAGTTCCGCCACCAGCGCCGCGTCGGCGTCGAATGAGCGCGCCACCGCCGGCGTCAGCACCACGAAGGCCTTGACCACCGCGCCGCGCTCGGGATCGGGCGAGGGCACCACGGCGCAGTTGGACACCGCCGGATGCCTGAGCAGGCAGTTCTCGATCTCGCTCGGCCCGATGCGGTAGCCCGAGGATTTGAACACATCGTCGGCACGGCCCTGGTACCACAGGTAGCCGTCGGCATCGATGCGCGCGAGGTCGCCGGTGCGGCACCAGCGCAGGCCGTCGCGCTCGACGTACTTGCCCGCGGTCGCCGCCTCGTTCTTCCAGTAGCCGAGGAAGAACACCGGGTCCGGATGCCCGGCGCTATCGGTGGCGCAGACCGCAACTTCGCCGTCCTCGCCCGGCGCGCAGGGGCGGCCTTCTTCGTCGATCACCTGCACGCGATGGCCGGGGTAGGGGCGTCCCATCGAGCCGGGCCGCGCCGGCCAGCCCAGGCGCTCGTCGTCGTTCTGCGCGGTGCAGTTGCCGACGATGTAGTTGATCTCGGTCTGGCCGAACATCTCGTTGACGATCACGCCAAGGGCGTCGCGGCACCAGCCGAACACGGTCTCGCCAACCGCTTCGCCGGCGCTCATCAAGGCGCGCAACCTGATGTCGTAGCGCTGCCGCGGCTCGGGGCAGGCCTTCATCATCTGCTTGAGCGCGGTGGGGAACAGGAAGGTGTTGGTGACGGCGTAGCGCTCGAGCAGCTCGAAGGCGCGCTCGGCGGAGAAGCGGCCCTGGTAGCCGACGATGGGCTTGCCGAAGTACAGCGCCGGCATCAGCGCATCCCACAGCCCGCCGGTCCAGGCCCAGTCGGCCGGGCTCCAGAACACGTCGGCGTCCTGCGGATACCAGTTCTGCGAGCAGACAAAGCCGGTCAGGTTGCCGACCAGCGCGCGGTGCGGGATCAGCGCGCCCTTGGGCGGGCCGGTGGTGCCGCTGGTGTAGATCAGCACGGCGGCCTCGCCGGCCTTGGTCTCTTCGGCGGTGAAGGTGGGCAGCTGCGCGGCCAGCAGAACGTCCCAGTCATGGTCGCCGCGGCCATGCGCATCGCCGGCGGCGATCACGGTGGCCAGCGCCGGGCATTCCGGGCGCGCGGCGAGCACGTTGTCGATCGAGGTTTCGTCGGCAATCGCCACGCTGGCTTCGCTGTGCGCGATGCGGTAGGCCAGCGCCTCGGGCCCGAACAGCATCGACAGCGGCATCGCGATCGCGCCCAGCTGATAGATCGCCATGTGGGCGATCACGGTCTCGATCCGCTGCGGCATCACGATCGCCACCCGGTCGCCGCGCGCCACGCCCAGGTCGCGCAGCGCCGCCGAGAGCCGGTTGGCTTCGGCCTGGATGTAGGAGAAGGTATGCGCGTTGCGCCGGCCGTCTTCGTGCTCGGTATAGACGGCGATGCGGTCCATGGTTGCCGGATCGCGCGCCCAGCGGCCGCAGCAGGCTTCGGCAATGTTGAAGTTCGGGGGGATTTCCCAGCGGAAGGATTCGTACAGCGCGCGGTAGTCGTCGCGCCGGCTTGCCGGCAAGGCAGCTGCGGCCATCCAAGGTCTCCTGAAGGTCTGCTGTCCGTTCGCCCTGCGCGGCAAGCTGCAAATGGCGCTGGCCGCTATAATGCCAACAAGCGAACGATCGTTCTATTTTGTCGAGGCTTCCCTTCGCCAGCCCCCGCGGCAGGAAGACCCGACGCCAGGGTGGAGACAATGACAATCAAGGAAACCTCGCGGTCTGAATTTATCACGTTGCGCGGGCTGCGCTACCACGTGCGCCACTGGGGTACGCCCGGCGCGCGCAAGCTGTTCATGCTGCATGGCTGGATGGATGTGGCCGCCTCGTTCCAGTTCCTGGTCGACCACCTGCGCGGCGACTGGCACGTGATCGCTCCCGACTGGCGCGGGTTTGGCGAGACCGACTGGCCTTCGCGCTATCCCGGCACGCAGTCGTACTGGTTCCCGGACTACATCGCCGACATGGAGGCGCTGCTCGACCACTACCAGCCGGAAGGGCAGGTGGACCTGCTCGGCCACAGCATGGGCGCCAACGTGATCTGCCTGTATGCCGGCATCCGCCCCGAACGCGTGCGCCGCGTGGTGGACCTGGAAGGCTTCGGCATGACGGCGACACGGCCGGCGCATGCCCCCAAACGCTACGCGCGCTGGCTGGACGAGTTGCGCATTGGCGCCGAGCTGAAGACCTACGACAGTGTCGACGGCGTCGCCGCGCGCCTGCAGAAGACCAACCCGCGCCTGCCCGACGACCGCGCCGCGTTCCTGGCCGCGCACTGGTCGCGCCGCAATGCCGACGGCCGCTGGGAAATCCTGGGCGACCCGGCGCACAAGCTGGTCAATCCGTTGCTGTACCGGCTCGATGAAGTGATGGCGATCTGGGAGCAGGTCAGCGCGCCGGTGTTGCATGTCGAGGCGCGCGATTCGGAGACGCTGCGCCATATCGCCCACAAGCAGGGCATCGACGAGTTCAAGGAGCGCTTCCGCGCCTTCCGCGATTTCCGCGAGGCCGTGATCGATGACGCCGGCCACATGCTGCACCATGACCAGCCGGCCGCGGTGGCCGAGCTGGTCGAGTCGTTCTGCCGCTAGGGACGGCGCCCGCGTTCAGGCGTGGGTGAGCTTTTCCTTCAGCGCGGCGTTGTTGCTGGTGTGGACATGCACCAGCGCCTTCTCCGGGAAGGCGTAGTGATACGCCTTGCGCAGCGCCAGCGCGGCTTCGTGGAAGCCTGACAAGATCAGCTTCTGCTTGTTGGGATAGAAGGCGATATCGCCCGCGGCGAAAATGCCGCGGCGCGAGCTTTCATACGTGGTGGTGTCGACCAGGATGCGGCCGGCACGCATGTCCATGTCCCATTGCGCGATCGGGCCGGGTTCGGACACCAGGCCGTACAGCGCCACCAGCTCATCGGCGGGCAGCATCTGGCTGCCGTCGCGGGTGCGCACTTCCACTTCGGCCAGTGCATCGCCGTCGGTGCGCAGGGTGCCGAGCATGCCGACCACGAAATCCATCTCGCCGGCCGCCACCGCGGCGCGCATCTCGGCCACGGTGCCATCGGCGGCGCGGAAGCCCTCGCGCCGGTGCAGCAGCGTCACGCGCGCGGCCACCTTGCGCAGCGCCAGCGCCCAGTCCAGCGCCGAATCGCCGCCGCCGGCGACGATCACGCGCTTGCCGGCAAAGCGCGATACATCGCGCACGGCGTAGTGCACGTGGCGATCTTCCAGCGCCGCGGCCTCGGGCAGCGCCACGCGCTGCGGCGCGAACGCGCCCGCGCCGGAGCAGACCAGCACCGCCGCGACATCGAAGCGCTTGCCGCCATCGGTGGTGACCAGCATGCGCTGGTGCGCCGGATGGCCGTCCTGCGCTGGGGCGCCGGGGATTTCGGACACGCTTTCGGCGCGCTGGCCGAAATGCATCGGGAAGGCGAACGGCTCGCACTGCTCCAGCAGCCGGTCCACCAGTTCCTGCGCCAGGCAGCCGGGCACGGCCGGGATGTCGTAGATCGGCTTCTCGGGATACAGCTCGGTGCACTGGCCGCCGGCGCGGTCGAGCACGTCGATCAGTTCACATTTGAGGCCGAGCACGCCGGCCTGGAAGGCGGCGAACAGCCCGACCGGGCCGGCGCCCACGATCAGGACGTCAGTGGTGGTGACGGCGGACGTGGTCGCGGCGGTGGTGGCGTCGGTAGACATGGTGGGCAAGGCGGGCACGGACGGCCCGCGGAAGATGGTGCAAAGCCCGACTATACCCCGCGCCAGCCCGTTTCCCGGCGACGCCAGCGTTGCCGGCAGGGCTTTGCCATGGGCGCCGGACCACCTCCGGCAGGCCGCCGGCGCCACGCTGGCAAAGGGCGATCGGAGTAGAATGAGCCCCATGCAAAACGCCCACGCCATCAACGCCGACCTGCACTGCCATTCCACCGTGTCCGACGGCACGCTGTCGCCCCGCGCGGTGGCTGAGATCGCGCGCGATGCGGGCGTCCAGTACTGGGCGCTGACCGACCACGACGAGGTCGGCGGGCAGGCCGCGGCGCGCGCCGCGGCCGAAGAATTCGGCATGCGCTATGTGCCCGGCGTGGAGATATCGGTGACGTGGGCCGGGCAGACCGTGCATGTGGTCGGCCTGCAGATCGACCCGTTCTGTCCCGAGCTGATCGATGGCCTGACCGACACCCGTTCGGGACGTGCCCGGCGTGCGCGCGACATCGCCGAGGCGCTGGCCAGGGTCGGCATCGAAGGCGCCTACGCGGGCGCGCTGAAGTACGTTGGCAATCCCGACCTGATCTCGCGCACCCATTTCGCGCGCTGGCTGGTTGACCAGGGCCACTGCGCAACCATCGGCGACGTGTTCAGCGAATACCTGTCGGAAGGCCGGCCCGGCTATGTCGGCCATCGCTGGGCCAGCCTGTCCGAAGCCGTGGGCTGGATCCGCACCGCCGGCGGCATCGCCGTGATGGCGCACCCAGGCCGCTACCACTACACCGACACCCAGCACGATGCCCTGTTCGACGAGTTCAAGTCGCTCGGCGGCGGCGCCGTCGAGGTCGTGACCGGCAGCCACACGCCGGACCAGTACCGCCGCTATGCCGAGGTGGCGCGCCACTACGGGCTGCTGGCCTCGCGCGGCTCGGATTTCCACGGACCCGGCGAAGGCCGGGTCGAACTCGGCACGCTGCCGCCGCTGCCGTCCACGGTCACGCCGGTCTGGCACGACTGGTAACCAGCCAGCCCAACGAAAAGCAAAACCAAAGGCGCCCTGCATGTCCCAGTACTTCGAGATCCATCCGCTCAACCCGCAGTCGCGCCTGATCAAGCAGGCCGCGCAGATCCTGCAGAAGGGCGGACTGATCGCGCTGCCGACCGATTCCAGCTACGCGCTCGCCTGCCAGCTCGACGACAAGCACGCGGTCGAGCGCCTGCGCCGGCTGCGCGGCATCGACGATCGCCACCACCTGACGCTGATGTGCCGCGATCTGTCCGAACTGGGCAACTTCGCTCGCGTCGACAACCGCCAGTACCGCTGGATCAAGGGCGCCACGCCCGGGCCGTACGTCTTTATCCTGGAAGCCACCAAGGAAGTGCCGCGGCGCCTGTCGCACCCGGCGCGCAAGACCATCGGCGTACGCGTGCCCGACCACGCCATCCCGCTGGCGCTGCTGGGCGAAGCGGGCGAGCCGCTGATCTCGGCCACGCTGCAGGTGCCCGGCGACGACGAGCCGCTCAACGATCCGGCGGAAATCCGCGCCCGGCTGGAGAAGCAGCTCGACCTGGTGGTCTGCGGCGGCCCGGCGCCGGCGCAGCCGACCACGGTGATCGACCTGACCAGCGGCGAGCCCGAGCTGGTGCGCGCCGGCCGCGGCGACATCTCGCGCTTCGGGCTCTGAACCCGGGCTCTGAACCCGGGCTCTGGACTTCGGGCGCCAGGCCCGCGGTGCGCCGCCGCCACAGGTGCGCCGCCGTGCGCCTGGCAAGCCGGCGGCCCGTTACAATAGCCGACATGGATTCCTCCCTTATCCAGACCTTCGCGGTCTATGCCCTGCCGGTGCTGTTCGCCATCACGCTGCACGAGGCGTCGCACGGTTATGTGGCCAAAGTATTCGGCGATAACACGGCCTATTCGCTCGGGCGCGTCAGCGTGAACCCGATCCGCCATATCGACCCGATCGGCACCATCGCGGTGCCGCTGCTGCTCTACATCATGACCAGCGGCCAGTTCGTGTTTGGCTATGCCAAGCCGGTGCCGGTGGTGTTCGAGCGCCTGCGCAATCCGCGCTGGCATGGCATGTGGGTGGCGCTGGCAGGCCCCGCCAGCAACGTGGTGCAGGCCTTCGTCTGGGTGCTGCTGGCGATCGGCCTGACGTGGGCCGGCGTGCGCGAACCCTTCTTTGGCGAAATGGCGCTGGCCGGCGTGCGCGTCAACCTGGTGGTGGCCGCCTTCAACCTGTTCCCGGTGCCGCCGCTGGACGGCGGCCGCGTGCTGACCGCACTGCTGCCGCAGGGCGTGGCGCGCGCGGTGTCGCGCATCGAGCCCTACGGGATTTTCGTGGTGCTGGCGCTGGTCGCCGCGGGCGTGATCACCACTATCTGGATGACGCCGGTAGTCAACGTGCTGATGTCGCTGATCGAGCTGATGCTGCGCCCGGTCGTGATGCTGCTGCACTGACGGGGGCGCCATGAGCGACGTTCCAGCGCCGCATGCCGGCCTGTCCGCACCTTCCGCCTGGGTCACCCGCTGGGCGCACCTGCTGCGTCCCGGTGCCCGCGTGCTTGATCTGGCCTGTGGCAGCGGCCGCCATGCCGCCTGGCTGGCCGCGCGCGGGCATGCGGTGCTGGCAGTTGACCGCGATGCCGCCGCCATTGCCGCGCTGCCGTCCGGCGTGACCGGGCGCGTGGCCGACCTGGAGCAGGGGGCCTGGCCGCTGGCCGACGAGGCGCCGTTCGACGCCATCGTCGTCACCAACTACCTGCACCGGCCGCTGTGGCCGCACCTGGCCGCGGCGCTGGCGCCGGGCGGGGTGTGGCTCTACGAGACCTTCGCGGCGGGCAACGAGACCGTCGGCAAGCCGTCGCGGCCCGACTTTCTGCTCCGTCCCGGAGAGTTGCTCGATGTGGCGCGCACGCATGGACTGCGCGTCATCGCCTATGAAGACGGCGTGCAGGAAGTGCCGAAAACGGCCTTCGTGCAGCGCCTGTGTGCGGTGCGCGAGGCCGCCGCCGTGCCGGATGCGGCCACCCCGGCACGCTACCGCCTGGACCCCTGAAAGCGCGTGTGCGCTGTCGGCGAGAATGCGCTGCACACGTTGAAACAGTTGGTATCAACCCCGAGTCATCCTGCCTGCCGCCGGCGGTCGAAGCCGCCTGCGGTTCCGGTACAATCCCGTTATTCGCATCCCGAATTCCTTAACGTTATGACACAGATTACCGGCAGCATCGTCGCCATCGTCACTCCGATGCATGAGGACGGAAGCCTGGACTTCCCGGCCCTGCGCGCACTGGTCGACTGGCACGTCGCCGAGGGTACCGACGCCATCGTGATCGTCGGCACGACCGGTGAATCCCCGACGGTTTCCGTCGAGGAGCACTGCGAGCTGATCCGCGTGGCCGTGGAACAGGCCGGCAAGCGCATCCCGATCATCGCGGGCACCGGCGGCAACTCCACTAAGGAGGCCATCGAGCTGACCGCCTTCGCCAAGAAGGTGGGTGCCGACGCATCGCTGCAGGTCGTGCCGTACTACAACAAGCCGACCCAGGAAGGCATGTACCGCCATTTCCGCACAATCGCGGAAGCGGTGGAGCTGCCGGTGCTGCTGTACAACGTGCCGGGCCGCACCGTTGCCGACATGAGCAACGACACCATCCTGCGCCTGGCGCAGGTGCCGGGCATCGTCGGCGTCAAGGAAGCCACGGGCAATATCGACCGGGCCGCGCAGCTGATCAACGACGCGCCGGAAAGCTTTGCCATCTACAGCGGCGACGATCCCACCGCGGTCGCGCTGATCCTGCTGGGCGGCAAGGGCAATATCTCGGTCACTGCGAACGTGGCCCCGCGCAAGATGCACGAGATGTGCGCGGCGGCACTGAAGGGCGACGTCGTCACCGCGCGCCGCCTGCACATGGAACTGATCGGACTGAACAAGGCCATGTTCGTCGAAGCCAATCCGATCCCGGTGAAGTGGGCCCTGCAGCAGATGGGCAAGATGGAAGGCGGCATCCGCCTGCCGCTGACCCCGCTGTCGGAATCCAACCACGAAACCGTACGCAAGGCACTGGCCGCCGCCGGCCTGCTGGCCTGATTTACCGCGGCGTCTTGCTGTCGCTCCCTCAACTAGGATTGCGTGTCAATGAAATCGAAGCTTAACCGCCGCGGCGCGACGCAAGTCCGCCGCGCCGCCCTGGTTGTGCCCGTGCTGGCCGCGGGCGTGATCACCGGCTGCAGCAGCCTCAACGAAGCGATGCAGCCCGACAAGATCGACTACAAGTCGTCGGCGTCGAAGCGCACCCCTACGCTGGACATCCCGCCCGACCTGACCAAGCTGGAAGGCGACCGCCGCTACTCGGTGCCCGATGCCAACGGCACTTCGACGCTGTCGACCTATAGCCAGGCGACCAAGGTGCGCGAGCAATCCCCGACCGAGAACGTACTCCCCTCGGCGCAGGGCATCCGCATGGAGCGCGACGGCAACACGCGCTGGCTGGTGATCAGCAACGGCATGCGCGGCGACCAGCTGTGGCAGCAACTGCGTGGTTTCTGGCAGGAAAGCGGTTTCCTGCTGGTGCAGGACTCGCCCGAGACCGGCATCATGGAGACCGACTGGGCCGAGAACCGCGCCAAGATCCCGCAGGACATCATCCGCAATACCATCGGCAAGGTGTTCGACGGCCTGTACTCGACCTCCGAGCGCGACAAGTTCCGCACCCGCGTCGAGCGTGCGCAGAACGGCACGCTGGAAGTGTTCATCAGCCACCGCGGCGCGCAGGAGCAACTGACCGGCATCGACAAGTCCAGCACCGTCTGGACCCCGCGGCCGGCCGATCCCGAGCTGGAAGCCGAGTTCCTGTCGCGCCTGGCGCAACGCCTGGGCGTGCAGAAGGAACAGGCCGACCGCATGGCCAAGAATCCGGCGGCGGCCGGCAGCAGCGCCGCGACGGCCGATGCGGCCGCGGCTGGCGCAGCCGGTGCTACGGCTGCCGCAGCCGGCGGCGCTGCACAGAAGTCTTACCTGGCCCAGGTCAATGGCGCCCCGGCGCTGCAATTGCCGGAGCCATTCGATCGCGCCTGGCGCTCGGTCGGCCTGTCGCTGGATCGCGTCAACTTCACCATCGAAGACCGCGACCGTGCCCAGGGCCTGTACTACGTGCGCTACGTGGATCCGCGCACCAACGTCGACAACCGTGGCTTCTTCTCCAAGCTGTTCACCAAGCCGGATGATCCCAAGACCGCCAAGAAATACCGCGTGGCGCTCAAGGGTACCGGCAGCGGCACGCTGGTGACGGTGCTCAACGATGCCGGCCAGCCTGAGAACGGCGAAATCGGCAAGCGCATCCTGTCGCTGCTCGACGAGCAACTGCACTGAGCCGGCGGTGACCGGCTCAACCACCGGCCGTTCTGGCCGGCCTGCCAACTGCACGGCGGGGAGGGCGTGGCCATGATGCGCTTCGCCTTCCTCGGCAGCGGCAGCGAGGGCAACTCGCTGCTGATCGAATCCCGCGAAGACACCACCACCACGCGCGTGCTGCTTGATTGCGGCTTCGGCATCCGCGAGACCGCGCGGCGCCTGGAGCGGCTTGGCGTCACGCCGGACCAACTCGACGCCGTGCTGGTCACGCACGAGCATGGCGACCATGTCGGCTCGGCCTACGCCTTTGCGGCACGGCACCGGCTGGCGGTCCACACCAGCCACGGCACCTGGCTGGCGACCTCGCATATGCGTGGCGCCGACCTTGCCGATGTGCGCGTCTGCGGCGCAGACCACGCCTTTGCCATTGGCGGCATCCAGGTAATGCCATACACGGTCCCGCACGACGCGCGCGAGCCGCTGCAGTTCGTGCTGTCCGATGGGCAGTCGCGCCTGGGCGTGCTGACCGACGCGGGCATGGAAACGCCCTATGTGACGGCGCGCCTCTCAGGTGTCGATGCGCTGGTGCTGGAGTGCAATCACGACCGCGAGATGCTGCGCAACTCGGTCTACCCGGCGTCGCTGAAGCGGCGGATTGGCGGTGACTTCGGCCATCTGGCCAATGAGGTGGCGGCGAGCATCCTGGGGCAGGTCGCGCATGCCGGCCTGAACCGCGTCGTGGCGGCACACCTGAGCAAGCAGAACAACACGCGTGAGCTGGCAACGGGCGCGCTGGCTGCGGCGCTGGGCGCGTTGCCTTCGGAAGTGTTGGTAGCCGATCAGGAAATGGGGCTGGACTGGCAAGCGGTGCGTGCCTGAACCGAGCACGACGCGCCTTGCGGCGCCCAATAAAAAAAACCGGCCCGAAGGCCGGTTTTTTTGTCGGTCGAAACCGATTACTGCTTGGCAGCCGGAGCCGAAGCGTCAGCAGCCGGAGCCGAGGCTTCAGCAGCCGGGGCCGAGGCGTCAGCAGCGGCAGCAGCCGGGGCTTCAGCAGCGGGAGCCGAAGCTTCAGCAGCCGGAGCGGCGGCAGCCGGAGCAGCCGTGTCAGCGGCCGGAGCAGCCGGTTCTTCCTTCTTGCCGCAAGCGGCGAGAGCAACAGCGGCCAGCAGCGATGCGATCAGGAGAGACTTCTTCATTGTTCGTCCTTTAACTTGTAATAACGGAAAACAGGCGATGAATAATTACCGGTAATTATCGCTCTTGAACTGCAAAATAGAGGCCCTCCCGGGTGCCGACATATGCAGTGGTCCACAGTACTAGCCAGCCAACGATTATATCCGCGTTTTCCCGGCTTGTGTAGCGCCGAAATTTACTGAATTGCAATGTTACGCATTATTACAGCCGGGGTCCCAATTGTAGCCATCCCTCCTGTGTCCAGTGATGAAAAGTCTCCATCAGGTCAGGAAGAACGGCACATGCGGCAACATCATCGCCACTAAGGTGGCGATTATCGGCCAGCTTCTTCAGCCAGGGCATCAATTCGGCCGGCGGCTCGTAGGCTTCCCCATTGAGGAAGAAATTGTTCCGGTCGTAAAGTGCAATCGAGGCGGGTGCAAGAACGACGCCATGCTGGGCCGCAAGTTTCTCATAACGGCGCTGCGGCAGGTCGGATATCTCCGCGAATTCGACCCCGGGTTTCGGTTCTGACAGATGGGAGCCAAGAAATTCCGACACCATCTGCGAATTCCATTGCAGCGCCTTGAGCCGCTCGGCCACGGCCTTGGCCATACCGGCGGGCAGTTGCGCGGGCTTCGTCGCCGCACGTTCGCCGGCATCGGCGTAGCGCCCGCCCAGGTCTTCGTTGTCCTCCACCGTCTCGGACAGCCACGCCAGGAAGTGACCCGCCAGTTCGCGGTAGGCCGGCGCGCGGAAGCCGATCGAGCAGGTCATGCATTCGCCTTCGGCGACGCCGTCGTGGGCGTATTGCGGCGGCAGGTACAGCATGTCGCCCGGCTCCAGCACCCATTCCTCCTCGGCGCTGAAATCGGCAAGGATCTTCAGCGGCATGTCCGGGACCAGCTCCAGGCTGGTCTGCGACGAGATGCGCCAGCGGCGCCGGCCCGAGACTTGCAGCAGGAATACGTCGTAGGAATCGAAGTGCGGACCGACGCCGCCGCCATCGGACGCGTAGCTGATCATCAGGTCGTCCAGGCGCGCGTCGGGCACGAAGCGGAAGCGGCCCATCAGCTCGGCCGCTGCGGCATCGTGCAGGTTCACGCCCTGCACCAGTAAAGTCCACTGGCGGGTCTTGACGGCGGGGAGGTTTTCGCGCGCAAATGGACCATGTTCGAGCTTCCAGCGATTGCGGAAGTGCGTCACCAGGCGCGATTCGACTTCGTCGCGATCGGCAAGGTCGAAAAGCGCATCGCGCGACACAGGCGGCACGATTCCGGGTACCGCCTGTCGAATCAGCAGTGGCTTGCGGTGCCAGACATCCCGCATGAATGCAGCCGGCGTCATGCCACCAAGCAGGTCGAGCGGAGTGTCTGGATCGACGGGGCCAGGGGGCAGGGCCTGTGCGTATAATGCGGAATCGTTCATGGAGTCAAGAATTGAAAATCGCTAAGAACACGGTAGTGTCCGTGATGTACAAGCTGTCGGACGCGCAAGGCAATCTGATCGAAGAGTCAGATGAAGCCATGGTCTATTTGCACGGCGGGTATGATGGCACGTTCCCCAAGATCGAGGAAGCGCTCGACGGCCATGACACCGGCTTCGAGACCCAGCTGCAGCTCGAGCCCGAAGATGCCTTCGGCGACTACGATGCCGAACTCGTCAAGGTCGAGCCGCGCGATCGCTTCCCCGAGCCTCTGGAAGTCGGCATGCAGTTCGAAGGCATGCCCGAGGACGGCGATGAAGAAGACTCCGTCATCTACACCGTGACCGACGTGGCCGAAGACAAGGTGGTGCTGGATGGCAACCATCCGCTGGCCGGCATGGCGCTGCGCTTCTGGCTGAAGGTCTCGGAAGTGCGCGAGGCCACCGCCGAGGAAATCGAGCACGGCCACGCCCACGGCGCCTCGGGTATCGAGGTGGTGGACGAGGACGAGGACGACGATACCCCGCGCACGCTGCACTGATCCCGCGCCCTCCGTGGCCCATGAAGGAAGCCGGCCTAGCCGGCTTTTTTCATGGGCGTTTTGCATGGGCGTGGCACCGCGGCTCAGGGCGTGGCCGGCGCGTCCCGGAGCGAAACCGAGAACGGCGCCGCCGCGTTCGGCGTGATCACCAGCTCGGTCCATTGCGCCACCGTATTGTCCGGCAGCGAAACCCGCGTGAAATTCTGCAGCACCTTGCCGGCGTTGTCGCGCAGCGGCTTGTCGATGCCGAAGCCACTCTCGCCGGCATGCACCAGCAGCACCTGGCCGGGAAAGCGCGCGCTCAGGTCGCGCAGCTGGCGCTTGAATTCCAGGTAGCCGTCGCGCGTGCGGTGGCGCATGAACCCGTCCAGCAGCGTCGGGCGGCCTTTCTTCTCCCAGCCGTTGGCGAAGTGCGGGTCGGCATGGGCCACCACGACGATGCCATTCATGTCGCGCTGCCGCGCCAGCGAGAACGCGCGTGCCAGCCACTGGCGGTTAGCCTCGCGCCGGTCTTCGAACTCGCTGTTGCGCCCGCCCTCGTTGCGGTAGTGGTTGTTGTCGCCAGGCACGTTCAGGCCGACGATCAGGATGTCGCCGAGCACGAAACGCGCGTTCTCGCGGAAGGTGCGGAACAGGGCCTGGTCGGACTGCCGCACCACCGGGCGCGGATGCTGTCCCAGCGTGGCGTCCTCGGGGAAGAACAGCTCGCGCAGGCGGTTCAGCCGCTCGACCGAGTCGAACTTGCCGTTGACCGGGAGCCGGCATTCGGCCCAGTCGGTTTCGCCCGGCACGTAGAGCAGCGGCAACGGCGACTGCGCCAGCAGCTGCTGGCGGCTCGTCAGGATGGCGTCGCTGCAGGATTCGGTATCGCCCTTGATGCCGCCGGCGTGGATCACCAGGTCGAGCCTGCGTTCGGCAAAGCTGTCGAGCAGTGCGGTGGCGTTGGCCTCGGCGGCAGGCCATTGCGGCAGGTCGGCGATCAGCGCGACGCGCATCACCTTCGGCTTGGGCGCGGCCTTGCCCCCGCGGCCGGCGGGTGCCGGCCATGCGGTACTGGCCGCGCACAGCAGCAATGCCGCGGCTAGGATGCGGCCGGCGTGCCGGCGCCTGGCGTTCATGCCGTACCGACCGCCTCGCCTGCAAGCGACTTGAGCCGGTACAGCGCATCGAGCGCGGCACGCGGCGTCAGGCTGTCCGGGTCCAGGTCGGCCAGCGTGTCGATCAGCGCGGCATGCTCCGGAGCCAGTGCGGCCCGCTGCGGCGTGGCCGGGGCATGGCTTTCGCCCTTGTCGTCATCGTCGTCATCGGTGTCCGGCAGCGTCGGCGCCGCGAACAGGTCGAGCTGCGGCGTCGGCGTGGCATCGGCCGATTGCTGCTCCAGCCATGCCAGGTGCTTGCGCGCGGCGCGGATCACCGGCTGCGGCACGCCGGCCAGCTGCGCCACCTGCAGGCCATAGCTCTGGCTGGCGGGGCCATCCTGCACCGCATGCAGGAATACGATGCCATCACCGTGCTCGACCGCGGACAGGTGCACGTTGGCGGCCTGCGGGAATTCCTGCGGCAACTGCGTCAGCTCGAAATAGTGCGTCGCGAACAGCGTATGGCTGCGGTTGTGCGACAGCAGGTGGCGCGCGATCGCCCACGCCAGCGCCAGCCCGTCGAAGGTGGACGTGCCGCGGCCGATCTCGTCCATCAGCACCAGCGAAGACGGCGTGGCGTGGTGCAGGATGCCGGCGGCTTCGGTCATTTCCACCATGAAGGTGGAGCGCCCGCCGGCCAGGTCGTCAGCCGCGCCGATGCGGGTAAAGATGCGGTCGATCGGGCCGATCACGGCCCGCCGCGCCGGCACGTAGGCGCCCACGCAGGCCAGCAGCACGATCAGCGCGGTCTGGCGCATGAAGGTCGACTTGCCGCCCATGTTGGGGCCGGTGATCAGCAGCAGCTTGCGCGCTTCGTTGAGCTGGCAGTCGTTGGCGATAAACGCCACCGATTCCGCTGCCAGCTGGCCTTCCACGACCGGGTGGCGGCCCTGCACGATGTCGACCACGTTCTCGCGCACACGCTCGGGCGCGGACCAGTCCAGCGTCTGCGCGCGCTCGGCCAGCGCCGCCAGCACATCGAGGCGCGCCAGCGCGCCGGCCACGCGCTGCAGCTCGCCGATATGCGGCAGCAGTGCCTGCAACAGGCCATCGTAAAGCTGCTTCTCGCGCGCGAGCGCGCGGTCCTGCGCCGACAGCGCCTTGTCCTCGAACGACTTCAGCTCGGGCGTGATATAGCGCTCGGCATTCTTCAGCGTCTGGCGGCGGCGGTAGTCGTCGGGCACCTTGTCGGCCTGGCCGTTGGTGACCTCGATATAGAACCCATGCACGCGGTTGAACTCGACGCGCAGGTTGGCGATGCCGGTGCGCGTGCGTTCGCGCGCTTCCAGGTCGATCAGGAACTGGCCGCAGTTCTCGGAGATATCGCGCAGCTCGTCCAGGTCGGTGTCGTAGCCGCGTGCGATCACGCCGCCGTCGCGCACCACGGTCGCGGGTTCCTCGGCGACCGCGCGCACCAGCAGGTCCAGCGACGCCTGCGGTACGGCCAGGTCCTGCAGAGTCTGCGCCAGCAGCGCGCTGTCCTGTTCGTCGCGGATGCAGGCCTGCACGTCGGGCAGTGCGCGCAGCGTGTCGCGCAGCGAGGACAGGTCGCGCGGGCGCGCGCTCAGCAGTGCCAGGCGCGAGGTGATGCGCTCGACGTCGGCCAGCCGGCGCAGCGCGGCGCGCAGCGTATCGGTACCCTGGTCGATCAGCGCGCCGATGGCCTGTTGCCGCGCCTGCGGCACGGCCGGGTCGCGCAGCGGATGGTGCAGCCAGTGGCGCAGCGCGCGGCTGCCCATCGTGGTGCAGCAGGTATCCAGCAGCGAGAACAGCGTCGGCGACTCGCCGCCGCGCAGCGTCTCGGTCAGTTCCAGGTTGCGGCGCGTGGCCGAATCCAGGCCGATGTATTCCGACTCGCGCTCTACCTTCAGGCCCTGCACGTGGCGCAGCGACTGGCCCTGCGTGGTGGCTGCGTAGTTCAGCAGCGCGCCGGCGGCGCCGATCGCCGCGCCCAGACCGGCACAGCCAAACGGATCGAGGCTCGCCACGCCCAGCTGCTCGCGCAGCCGGCGCGAGCCCGCATCCTGGTCGAAATGCCATTCGGGCAGGCGCGTGCGCGCGCAGGCCAGCGCCGGCAGGTCGATGCCGTCGGCATAGAGCAGTTCGGCCGGGCGGATGCGCTCAAGCTCGCGGCCCAGTTGCGCCACCTCGCACTCCATCAGGCGCAGTTCGCCGCTGGCCAGGTTCAGCCACGCCAGCCCGGTCTTGCTGATGCCGCGGCGCGTGGTCTGCTGGTGCACCGCCATCAGGAAAGTGTCGACCTTGTCCGGCAGCAGCGCCGCGTCGGTCAGCGTGCCCGGCGTGACGATGCGCACCACCTTGCGCTCTACCGGTCCCTTGCTGGTGGCGGGATCGCCGATCTGCTCGCAGATGGCCACCGACTCGCCGAGCTTTACCAGCCGTGCCAGGTATTGGTCCGCCGAATGGAAGGGAATGCCGGCCATCCGGATCGGCACGCCATTCGAGGCGCCGCGCGCGGTCAGCGTGATGTCGAGCAGGCGCGCGGCCTTTTCGGCGTCGTCGTGGAACAGCTCGTAGAAGTCACCCATGCGATAGAACAGCAGGGTGTCGGGGTGGTCTGCCTTGATGCGAAGGTATTGCTGCATCATTGGCGTGTGGCGGCTGCCTGCGGCGTCTGCCTGTGCCTGTTCAGGGTCGGTTTTCTTCTGCAATCCCATTGCCATTTAGCCTGTCTGGCGGTGGGCCTGCGTTGTGCCGCCCGATCCGCTCGGAGCGCCGCCTTGCGTGTCGCGGAAAAGCGCCCCCGCGGGGGCGGCCGGGCACTGGTCCGGCGGCCTGTGGCCGCGGCACGAAGGGGCGTTTTCGAATATGGGCGATATGGTACAGCACGGTGCCGCCGCCGATGCGCCGCAGACGGGGTGTACGGCCCTGGATCAGCGGAATACCAGCACAGGGATGTCGCTATGGGTCAGCACTTTCTGCGTTTCGCTGCCCAGCAGCAGCCCGCTGAGTCCCTTGCGGCCGTGGGAGGCCATGAAGATGACGTCGCAGCCCAGTTCCCTGGCGGCATGGATGATGCCCTGGTACGGCACCGAGGCGCTGGAGACGTGGCTGGTGCACGGCACCCCCGCCAGCGCTGCCGCGGCCTCGACCTTGGCGAGTTCCTGGCGCGCCTCGGCTTCCACGCGCTGCTGGTACACCTCGCGCTTTTCGTGCGAGCTGTCGCTGGACAGCACATACGGATAGCTCTCCACGCACATGTATGGCGTGAGCCTGGCCGCCGTGGTGCGGGCAAACTGGATGGCGGCGGAAACGGCCTTGTGCGAAAGCTCCGAGCCGTCGACGGGGAGCAGGATGTGCTTGAACATGGGGTCCTTTTCTGGTGAGTAAGGCGAAAGAGGGCAGGCGGCGTCCTGCGTTGCCGCCCGGGAATCAGTTGGCCAGCGCGCGCCCGACGATCAGTGGATCGGCCTGGCCGATGGCGGTGGTGTCCCGGTTGGCATAGGGGAAGCGCGCCAGGATGTAGCGCAGCGCATTGAGCCGCGCGCGCTTCTTGCAATCCGAGCGGATCACCGTCCACGGCGCGTCGGCGGTGTCGGTATGCGCGAACATCGCCTCCTTGGCGCGCGTGTACTCGTCCCATTTGTCGAGCGACGCAATGTCGACCGGGCTGAGCTTCCACTGCTTGAGCGGATGGATCTCGCGTTCGCGGAAGCGGCGCCGCTGCTCTTTCTGGCTGACCGAGAACCAGAACTTGAACAGGTGGATGCCGCTGCGTACCAGGTGGCGCTCGAACTCCGGGGCCTGCTGCAGGAAGTCCTGGTACTCACGCGACGAGCAGAAGCCCATCACGTGTTCGACGCCGGCGCGGTTGTACCAGGAGCGGTCGAACAGCACGATTTCACCGGCGGCCGGCAGGTGCTGCACGTAGCGCTGGAAATACCACTGGCCGCGTTCGGATTCCGTCGGCTTTTCGAGCGCCACCACGCGGGCGCCGCGCGGGTTCATGTGTTCCATGAAGCGTTTGATGGTGCCGCCCTTGCCGGCGGCATCGCGGCCTTCGAACAGGATTACCACGCGCTGCCCGGTCTCGCGCACCCAGGCCTGGAACTTGAGCAGTTCTACCTGCAGCCGGTATTTCTGCTTTTCGTAATTGCGGCGCGACATCAGGTTCTGGTAAGGGTACGCCCCGTCGCGCCAGCCGGCCGCGAGTTCATCGTCGGGCTGGCGCCGGCGGCCCGCCTGCCAGGCGCCGGGATCGCCTTCCAGGATCAGGCTGCGCAGCTGCGCGGCCTCATCGGGCGCCAGGCCGTCGAGCAGCGTGCGCATGTCGTCGAGCATGCTGGCGCCCTGGCCGGCGCGGCTGGCGAGAACGTCCTGCATGCTGCTGGCGGCCACTTGCACGGCGGCATCGACAGCATCGCTGATTTCATTGCGTTCGGCCGACAGGGCCGTGTTGGTCGGCAGCACATCGCCGCGCGCAGCAGGGCGGACATGGGGCTGCGAAGTGACGTGGGTATGAGCGTGCGCATGGGCGTGGGCATGGGCGGCAGGCGTATTGCGATCGGTCATGTGCAGTCCTTCGTTCAGGCCACACGCTGGCGCAGGATCTGGTAGAGCTGGTCCTTGATCTGCAGCTTCTCCTTTTTCAGCCGCTCGATTTCGAAGCCCGAGGCCGGCACCAGGCCGGACTCCATGTTGTGGATCTCCTGGTCCAGCGCATTGTGGCGATGGAACAGGCGGGCGAAGTGGGCGTCCTGCGTCTTCAGGAGCGAGATCTTGTCGCGGTATTCAGGAAACATGCGGGCTCTCCTCGGCTTGATCCGCGCGCACGGGGCGTGGCGCTTGGATTCATTCTGGGGAGGGCAGGGCGGCGCGACCTTGACGGGGATCATGGTCGGCCGGGGCGGCGGGAAATATGCGAATAGTCTCTGCGCGCCGGCAAGCGCTGCGGCCGCAAAGCAAAACGCCTGCCGGGGCGCGGCGGGCGTTTGTGTTGCGGGCGATGGCCATCAGGCCATGCCACCGACTCAGGCAGTGGCCGGCTTGGCGTTGTCGAGCGAGTACGGCGACAGCAGGCGCACCATCTGGGCAAAGGCCTTGGGGTTGCCCGCCAGCACTTCGCCTTGCTCCATCTGGCGCGGCTCGCCGTTGTAGTTGCCGACCAGGCCGCCCGACTCGGTGATCAGCAGCATGCCGGCGGCCATGTCCCACGGCTTCAGGCCGCGCTCGAAGAAGCCGTCCAGGCGGCCGCAGGCGACATAGGCCAGGTCCAGCGCGGCGGCGCCCGGGCGGCGCAGGCCGGCGCAGCTGCGCGTCATCAGCGAGAAGACCTCGAGGTATTCATCCACGCCTTCCAGGTCGCGGAACGGGAAGCCGGTGCCGATCAGGCAGTCGGCCAGCTTGTCGCGGCGGGTCACGCGGATGCGGCGGTTGTTCAGGAAGGCGCCGGCGCCCTTGCTGGCGGTGAACAGCTCGTCGCGGGTCGGATCGTAGACCACGGCCTGCACCGGCGTGCCGCGGTGCAGCTGGGCGATCGAGACCGCGTACTGCGGGAAGCCGTGGATGAAGTTGGTGGTGCCGTCGAGGGGGTCGATGACCCAGGTGTATTCGTGGGCGTCTTCGCCTTCGGCCCAGGACTGGCCGGACTCTTCCGCTAGAATGGCGTGTTCCGGGTAGGCGGTGCGGATGATCTCGATGATCGCGGCTTCGGCGGCGCGGTCGACCTCGGTAACGAAATCGTTGTGTTGCTTGCGCGAGACGCGCACCAGATCGACGTCGAGCGACGCGCGGTTGATGATGGATCCCGCCTTGCGGGCCGCCTTGACGGCGATATTGAGCATCGGATGCATGAATCTCTCCAGGCCGGCCATGAAGATGCGGCGGGGCACCACGGCACCGCGCGCCCGCTCATGGGCAGCTGACAACACAACGGATTGTAGAAGAACGCAGGGCGTCGCCGGTCTGGTTACTGGATGTGCCGCGAGAGTCTCGCAGGCACGTCATGACCTGGCGCCGCGCCAGAGAAGAACCCCGAATTGTATATGAACCCGGCAAATGATACGAGCCGCCCAACAGGCGAGCCTGATGCGCCGCACGCAGCCGGCGCAGAACCCGATGCCTTCGGCCGTGTGCGCTTCGTGCTGGTCGAGACCAGCCACCCGGGCAACGTCGGCTCGGTCGCGCGCGCGATCAAGACCATGGGCTTCGGCAGCCTGGTGCTGGTCTCGCCGCGCGAACCCGGCGTGCTGGGCCATGCCGACGCCATCGCCATGGCCAGCGGCGCCGACGATGTGCTGGCTGGCGCCGTGATCGTCGACCAGATCGACGCGGCCCTGGCCGGCGCGGCGCTGACCGTGGCCATGACCGCGCGCCAGCGCGAGTTCGGGCCGCCGCGGCTGCTGCCGCGCGCCGCTGCGGCGCGCGCATGCCAGACGCTGGCCGGCAGCGGCGACATCGCCTTTGTCTTTGGCAACGAGCGCTATGGCCTGCCCAACGACGTGGTCGAGCGCTGCGCGGCGGTCACGCATATCCCCGCCAATCCCGCCTATGCCTCGCTCAACCTGGCGCAGGCCGTGCAGCTGATCGCCTACGAGATGCGGCTGGCGCTGCTCGATGCAGCCCCGCCTGCCGTTGCGGCGGCGGACGCGGGCGCCAATATCGGCTATGCTGGTGAGCCGGCCACGGCGGAGCAGGTCGAGGCCATGTTCGGGCACCTGCAGGCGGGCCTGGAAGCGATCGGCTTTCTCGACCCCGCCAATCCGCGCAAGCTGATGCCGCGGCTGCGCCGGCTGCTTGCCCGCAGCGGGCTGGAGCGCGAGGAAGTCAACATCCTGCGCGGCATCGCCAAGCATATGCTGATGGCGCAGGGCCAGCCGGACCGCAAGTCGTAACTGGAGAGACGCACAGTGGCAGCAACCCGCAGCATTCCGAGAACGGACGACGCAGGCGTACGTGGCAAGCGCGCACGCTGTCGGCCCGTCGCGGCGGGTTGGCGCGCGCCGGGGCGATGTTGATCGCCGCACTGCCGCTGCAAAATCCCTGACGGATCCGGGGCCAATGGCCGGCGCCAGAACGCCGGCCGCAAATCACTTACACTCCCTGATCCCGTCCCCACCGGCCACCGACCTCGCCGGCGACCCTGCCCCAGGCGCAAGCCTCGCGTGGCGCGGCGCACGGCGCGGCAACACGACACGACCAAGATGTTCTCTCGCCTTAAGGAAGATATCGACACGATCATGCTGCGCGATCCCGCCGCGCGCAGCCGCCTGGAAATCCTGACCTGCTACCCCGGCCTGCACGCCGTGGTCTTCCACCGCTTTGCGCACGCGTGCTGGAACGGGGGCTTCCATTGGCTGGGACGCTGGATCTCGCACTGGTCGCGCTTCCTGACCGGCATCGAGATCCATCCGGCGGTGAGGCTGGGGCGCCGGGTGTTCATCGACCACGGCATGGGCGTGGTGATCGGCGAGACCGCCGAGATCGGCGACGACTGCACCATCTACCAGGGCGTGACGCTGGGCGGCACCTCGCTGTACAAGGGCCAGAAGCGGCATCCGACGCTGGGCGCCAACGTGGTGGTGAGCGCGGGCGCCAAGGTGCTGGGCGGCTTCGTGGTGGGCGACGGCGCGCGCGTGGGCTCCAACGCCGTGGTGCTCAAGCCGGTGCCGCCGGGCGCAACCGCGGTGGGCGTGCCGGCGCGCATCATCCTGCCCGATGCGCCGGCGGCGCAGCAGGGCGCCAAGCAGGAGTTCTCGGCCTATGGCATCACGCCGAACGCCGACGACCCGGTGTCGCTGGCGCTCAAGAGCCTGATCGACAATGCCGCGCGCCAGCACGAGCGCATCGAGGCCGTGCTGGCCGCGCTGGACCGGCTGGGCGAGCACCTGGAGAACACGCCGAACGACCGCTTCGATGCGAGCGAGTTGCGCAAGCTGATGAAGTAGGGAAAGAGGGCGGCCGGCAACGGCCGCTTTTTTTTCGCGCGATCTTGCGCGATCTCAGTCGGTCTGCGGCAGCAATCGGAAACCGCCGCCGTCGAGCTGCAGCACGGCGGCGCGCGGATGGCGCCCGTCCAGGTCCCAGTCGGTCAGCACCCAGCGCACGCCCGCGGCGTGTTCGTGGCGCGCCGGGCGATGGGTGTGGCCATGCACCATCAGCCTGGTCCCGGCCATGCCGAAGAGTTCGGCCGCGGCAGTGGGCGTCACGTCGCCGTAGACCATCGGTACGCCGTTGCCCTCGGCGGCCTGCCGCGCGCGGTTGCCTTCGCTGTCCGCACGCAGCTTGCGCGCGATCCCCAGGCGCGTACGCAGCGGCAGCGCCAGGAACAGCCGCTGCACCCAGCCCTTGCGGGTCCAGCGGCGGAAGCGGTTGTAGCGCTCGTCGTCGATGCACAGCATGTCGCCGTGGCTGAGCACCACGCGCTGGCCGGCGCAATCGATCACCGTGGGATCGGGCAGCAACTGCGCGCCTGCGGCGGCGGCAAAGCGCGTGCCCAGCAGGAAGTCGCGGTTGCCATGCATCAGGTACACGGCAACGCCGCGCGCGGCCAGCGCGCGCAGGGCACCGGCCACGCGTTGTGCGAACGGCGAGTCGGTTTCCTCGTCGCCAATCCAGAATTCAAAGAAATCGCCCAGGATAAACAGCGTGCGCGCGTCGTGCGCGGCGCGCTCGAGCGTGCGCTCGAAGGCTGCCAGCGTACGTGGCATGCCGGGCGTGAGATGCAGGTCTGAAATGAACCACGCCGGCGCCTGTACCTCGAGGGGACCGGCCACCGGCGTGCGGGGGATTGCGGTCATGCGCGGGGCCGGGAGGGAAGTGCCGGCCGGGCCGGGTGCACGTAACCGCAATCAGGGTGCATGGCTTGCTCGACGCTTGGTCGACGATTTAGTCGACAATTACTCGACGACGGTGGCCTTCTCGATCACCACGTCTTCCAGCGGCACGTCCTGGTGGAAGCCCGAGCTGCCGGTGCGCACGCCCTTGATCTGGTCGACCACGTCGGTGCCTTCCACTACCTTGCCGAACACGGCGTAGCCGAAGCCCTGCGGCGTCGGCGAGGTGAAGTTCAGGAAGTCGTTGTCGACCACGTTGATGAAGAACTGAGCGGTGGCCGAGTGGGGCGCGTTGGTGCGTGCCATGGCCACGGTGTAGCGGTCGTTCTTCAGGCCATTGCCGGCTTCGTTCTCGATCGGCGCGTCGGTGCTCTTTTGCTTCATGCCGGGCTCGAAACCGCCACCCTGGATCATGAAGTTCTTGATCACGCGGTGGAAGATGGTGTTGTCATAGTGGCCCTTGCGGACATACGACAGGAAGTTTTCGACCGATTTCGGCGCCTTCTCGGCGTCGAGTTCGATGGTGATGACACCCTGGTTGGTTTGAAGCTGGACCTTGGACATGGTTTCCTCTGTTCGGTGTGTTATTTGACGACAGTGGCCGACTCGATCACGATCGGCGAGGCCGGCACATTGCGCATGGGGCCGTAGGCCGTGGTCGGCACGCTCTTGATCTTGTCGATCGTGTCCATGCCTTCCACCACCTTGCCGAAGACTGCGTAGCCGTTGCCGTCCGGCTGCGGGTAGTCGAGATTCGGATTATCCACCACATTGACGAAGAACTGCGCGGTGGCCGAGTCGGGGTTGCTGGTACGCGCCATGGCCAGCGTGCCGGCCTTGTTCTTCAGGCCGCCGCGGGCTTCCAGCGGGATCGGCGCGCGCGTGGGCTTTTCCTTCATGTCGCGGTCGAAGCCGCCGCCCTGCACCATGAAGCCGTTGATCACGCGATGGAAGATGGTGCCGCTATAGAAGCCGCTCTTTACATATTCCAGGAAGTTGGCCACGGTCTTGGGCGCGACGTCCGGGTACAGTTCGACCGTGAACTTGCCGGCGCTGGTGACGAACTGGACGCGCTCGGCGGCCTTCTGCTGCGCCAGCGCGCTGAACGACGACAACGCGAGCGCGCCTGCGGTCAGTGCGGCCAGGGCGATGCGACGGGAACGGATCATGGGTGGAACTCCGGTGAGTCGGGATGCAAACGGCCCGGACGCCATTGCGCCCGGACATTCTTGGCAGGGGCGTCAGTTGGCTGCCGGGGCGCTGGCCGGGGCCGCGCGCTGTGCCGGAGCCGGCTTGCGGTTGCCGGACGGCACGCCCGCGGTCCCGGTCGTGCCCGTCGCCGCGGGCGTGCCGGTGGCTGCCTCCGGGCGCAACTGGCGCAGCCCGGCGCTCGCACGGGTATCGGCCGGATTGCGGCGCAGCGCCTCCGCATAGGCCTGCTCGGCCAGGCGGCGGTAGACGTCGCCCAGATTGGTGTAGGCGATTGCAAAGGCCGGCTTGACCTCGGTGGCCAGCAGCAGTTCGGCCTCGGCGCGCTTCAGGTCGCCGCGCTTGGCATAGAGCAGCGCCAGGTTGTTGTGCGGCTCGGGCAATTCGGGGAAGTCCGCCGCCATTTCCGTGAAGGCCTGGATGGCGGCGTCCTCGCGCCCGGACTGCGCCAGCGCCCAGGCGCGCTGGAACCGTGCCTGCGCGTTGCGCGGATTGGCCGCGATCACGCGGTCGAAGCCCTTGATGGCGTCGTCATAGCGGCGCGCGTTGGCGGCCTGCTGGGCCTGGGTCATGCCGGGGTCGGTCGAGCGGATGCCGTCCAGCGGCGACGTGGGCGCGGGTAGCGACAGCGGTCCCTGCTGGGCCTGCGCGGGCCCGGCCAGCGCTGCGGCCAGGGCCAGGGCAGCCGTGGCGGCCAATGCGGGACGCGGGCGAAGCGCGGCGGCGAGCGCGGCGGTAGGCGAGGAGGGCAGCAGCAGGCTCATTGAAGACAGGTCCGTTATACTCCGCGGCATTCTAGCAAAGCGGCACGGCCGGCACTAAAGCCATGGTCCGGGCAAGCGTCGGCAAGCGCGGGCGGCCGCGGCAAATCCCCGGCGCGCGGTCTACCGGCACATCGCCTTCCGGTAAGATATGGGGCGCGGCGGAATTGCGCCAGTGGCGCCAGTGCCGCCTCCCCCGACCATTCACTTCGTTTCATGCAGCCTCTGAACATCTACAACACGCTCGCGCGTGAGAAGCAGCCATTCGTGCCCATCGAACCCGGCAAGGTCCGCATGTATGTCTGCGGCATGACGGTGTACGACTACTGCCACGTCGGCCACGCGCGCGTGATGGTGGTGTTCGACATGGTGCATCGCTGGCTGCGTGCCGCCGGCTACGAGGTGACATATGTGCAGAACATCACGGATATCGACGACAAGATCATCCGCCGCGCCGCCGAGAATGGCGAGACCATCGGCGCGCTGACCACGCGCTTCATCCAGTACATGCACGAAGACGCCGCCGCGCTGGGCGTGATCCGTCCCGACCACGAGCCGCGCGCGACCGACTACGTGCCGCAGATGCTCGACATGATCGGCAAGCTGGAAGCGAAGGGCCTGGCCTACCAGGCCAGCGATGGCGACGTGAACTACTCGGTGCGCAAGTTCGACGGCTATGGCAAGTTGTCCGGCAAGTCGCTGGAAGACCTGCGCGCGGGCGAGCGCGTCAGTGCCAACGACGCCAAGCAGGACCCGCTCGACTTCGTATTGTGGAAATCCGCCAAGGCCAGCGAGCCGCCCGAGACCAAGTGGGAGTCGAAGTGGGGCAGCGGCCGGCCGGGCTGGCACATTGAATGCTCTGCCATGAGCTGCGCGCTGCTGGGCGAGCATTTCGACATCCATGGCGGCGGGGCGGATTTGCAGTTCCCGCACCATGAGAACGAGATCGCGCAATCGGAAGGGGCCAGCGGCAAGCCGTTCGTCAACATGTGGATGCACAACGGTTTCGTGCGCATCAACGACGAAAAAATGTCCAAGTCGCTTGGCAATTTCTTCACGATCCGCGAAGTGCTGAAGGCGTACGACGCCGAAGTCGTGCGTTTCTTCATCCTGCGCGCGCACTACCGCAGCCCGCTCAACTACAGCGACGCGCACCTGGACGACGCGCGCCATGCGCTGACGCGCCTGTACACCGCGCTGAAGGACACGCAGCCCGGCGGCTGCGCGGTCGACTGGGAAGAGCCGCACGCGAAGCGCTTCGCCGAAGCCATGGGCGACGACTTCAACACGCCGATCGCGATGTCGGTGCTGTTCGACCTGGCCAGCGAGATCAACCGCACCGGCTCCACCAGCGCCGCGCGCCAGCTCAAGGCGCTGGCCGGCACGCTGGGGCTGCTCGAGCGCGATCCGCATACCTTCCTGCAGGGCGGCAAGTCCGCGGACGGCCCCAGCGCCGAGGAAATCGAAGCCAGCATCGCCGCGCGCAAGGCGGCCAAGGCCGAGCGCAACTTCGCCGAAGCCGACCGCATCCGCGCCGAACTGCTTGCCGCCGGCATCGTGCTGGAAGACAAGCCGGGTGGCGCGACCGAGTGGAGGCGTGCTTGAACGCTGCCGCGCGCAAGCCCGCCAACGCCACCGCCGTGCCGGCAGCCGCCGGCCGGTCGAAGGCGGCCGGCCCGCGTCCGGCCAAGGCGAGCGCCAGCGAGGCACCGCTGTCCGACGGCAAGGCGGCGGGCAAGGCGGTGGCCAAGTCCACGCGCAACGCCAAGGCGGTATTGCCCGAGGCCGACGCGCTGCCGCTGCCGGTCGAGACCGTCATTGACGCGGTCCGTCCCGCTTACTGGGACGAAGCCTGCGCCGACCTGATGAAGCGCGACCGCATCCTGCGCAAGATGATCCCGAGCTACGGCCCGGCGCACCTGGTGTCGCGCGGCGATCCGTTCGTCACGCTGGCGCGCGCCGTGGTGGGCCAGCAGATCTCGGTCAAGGCGGCGCAGTCGGTGTGGGAGCGCCTGCACACGGCCTGTCCCAAGCTGACGCCGGCACAGTTCCTGCGCGCGGGCACCGAGAAGCTGGCCGGCTGCGGATTGTCCAAGCGCAAGGCCGAGTACATGATCGACCTGGCCGACCACTTCAAGGCGGGCCGGGTGCACGTGGCCGAATGGGCGCAGATGGACGACGAAGCGGTGATCGCGGAGCTGACGCAGATCCGCGGCATCGGCCGCTGGACGGCCGAGATGTTCCTGATGTTCAATCTGATGCGGCCCAACGTGCTGCCGCTCGACGATATCGGCCTGATCAATGCGATTTCCGCCAACTATTTCAGCGGAGAACCGGTCACGCGCAGCGAGGCGCGCGAGGTGGCGGCCAACTGGGAACCGTGGCGGACGGTGGCAACCTGGTATATGTGGCGTAGTCTGGACCCGTTGCCTGTGACGTACTAGGCATCGGAACAACAAAAATCAGAAGCAGGTGCGTTGCACGCTATCTGGCAGGCGCTAAGATAGCGGCCAATTTCCGGTAGAATGCGCCCCTTCACAGACAGGTACGTGTGATTTTATGAAAACCACCTTCCTGGATTTTGAGCAGCCCATTGCCGAACTCGAGGCAAAAATCGAAGAACTGCGCTTCGTGCAGGACGATTCGGCTGTCGATATTTCCGAAGAGATTTCGCGGCTGGCCGGCAAGAGCCAGCAGCTGACCAAAGACATCTATGCCAACCTGACCCCGTGGCAGGTTGCGCAAATCGCCCGCCACCCCCAGCGTCCCTACACGCTGGACTACGTGCGCGAGATCTTTACCGATTTCCACGAACTGCACGGCGACCGCACCTTTGCCGACGACCTGTCGATCGTCGGCGGCCTGGCGCGCTTCAACGGCCAGGCGTGCATGGTGATCGGCCACCAGAAGGGCCGTGACACGAAAGAGCGCGCCCTGCGCAATTTCGGCATGCCCAAGCCCGAGGGCTACCGCAAGGCCAAGCGCCTGATGGAACTGGCGGACAAGTTCGGCCTGCCGATCTTCACCTTCGTCGACACCCCGGGTGCATTCCCCGGCATCGACGCGGAAGAGCGCGGCCAGTCCGAGGCCATTGGCCACAACCTGTACGTGATGGCCGGCCTGAAGGTGCCTCTGATCGCCACCATCATCGGTGAAGGCGGTTCGGGCGGCGCGCTGGCGATCGCCGTCGGCGACGTGGTGCAGATGCTGCAGTTCGCCACCTATGCCGTGATCTCGCCGGAAGGCTGCGCCTCGATCCTGTGGAAGACCGCCGAGAAGGCGCCGGAAGCCGCCGAGGCGCTGGGCCTGACCGCGCACCGCCTGAAGGCGCTGGGCCTGATCGACAAGATCGTCAACGAGCCGCTCGGCGGCGCGCACCGCGATCACAAGGCCATGGCGGCGCTGCTAAAGCGCACCCTGGCCGAGTCGCTGCGCCAGTTCCAGGGCATCAGCGTGAAGGAACTGCAGGCGCGCCGCTACGAACGCCTGCTGGCCTATGGCAAGTTCAAGGAAACCGGCGCCCCGGAATGATCCGTCCGCCCGGCTGACCGACAAGGTCGCACAGGCCCTGCAGGGCGGTGCGGCCTTTGTTGTTTCTGGGAGCGGCGCGCCGGTGATCGCGGTGGCGCTGTCGGGCGGACGCGATTCGGTCGCGCTGCTGCATGCCGCGCGCGCCGCCACGCAGGGCACGGCGGCGCGCGTGGTCGCGCTGCACGTGCATCACGGCCTGCAGGATGCCGCCGACGAATGGGACCGCTTCTGCGAGGAGTTGTGCGGGCAGTGGCAGATCGGCTATTTCGTGCGCCGGGTCGCGGTTCGGCAGGCGGCGGGCGAGGGAGTGGAAGCTGCCGCGCGCCGCGCGCGCTATGCAGCGCTGGCGGCGATGTGCGCCGACAGCGGGGCGCGCCTGCTGCTGTTCGCGCATCACCAGGACGACCAGGTCGAGACCGTGCTGCTGCGGCTGTTTCGCGGCGCCGGGGTGGCCGGCATGGCCGGCATGCCCGCGCTGCGTCCGCTCGAAGCGCACAGCGGCGTGATGCTGCTGCGGCCGTGGCTGGACCTGAGCCGCGATGAGATCGATGCCTACTGCGCCGCCAATGCGCTGCGCTGGATCGACGATCCCTCCAATGCCGACGCGCGCTATGCCCGCAACGCCCTGCGAGCGCACCTGCCGGCGCTGGTGACGGCTTTCCCTGCATTGCGCGCCAACGTGGCCCAGGCCGCGGCGCATTTCGCGCAGGCCAACGAGCTGATCGACCAGCTGGCCGCCGCCGCGATGGCGCAGCTGGCGCATCCGGGCCGCGATGCCGATACGCTCGCCGAACTCGATCTAGCCGGTTTGCGCGCACTACCGGCGGCGCAGGCCGATGCGGTGCTGCGGCTGTGGCTGCGCGACCTCGGCACGCGCGCGCCATCGACCGCGCGCCTTGCGGCGATGCGCGCGCAACTGGTCGCGCACGAGGGCGGCGAGCCAGCCATCGCCCATGACGGCCTGGTCCTGCGCCGCTTCCGCGGCCGCGTGCTGGCGTGCACGCCGCCGCCCGCGCAGCCTCCCGAAACCGTGTCGCTCGACTGGCGCGGCGAGGACCGCATCGTCGTGCCCGCATGGCGCGGCGAGCTGCGCTTCTTCCGCGACGACAGCTTCGGCGTGCCCGAAGCCGTGCTGCGCCAGCCGCTGCGGCTGGCGCCGCGTGCCGGCGGCGAACGGCTGGTGCTGCGGCCCGGAGGCCCGGCACGCGCGCTCAAGCAAGCCTGCCAGGAGGCTGGCATCCCCGCCTGGCGCCGGGCGTGGCTGCCGCTGCTGTGGGCAGGCGACACCCTCGTGCTTGCCGCCGGACTCGGCATGCACCGCCGCTGGCCGGCCGAGGCGGCGGCACCGCGCTGGCGCGTCGAATGGCATGCGCAGCCGCCGCAAGTGCCGGGCGCGGCGCGCTGAACGCCTCGCCGCGGCAATGACGAAGCGCGTCGATCACATCGGGAAAGCCCGCAAACCTCGGCTTCGCCTTGCCTGACAAGCCTTGTTCGTGTATTTTCAAGGGCTTTGCACAATCGCTGGCGTCGACAAGAAGATGGCTCTCATCGTTCACAAATACGGCGGCACTTCGATGGGTTCCACGGAACGCATCAAGAATGTCGCCAAGCGCGTTGCCAAGTGGCACCGCGCCGGTCACCGCGTAGTCGTGGTGCCTTCGGCCATGTCGGGCGAGACCAATCGCCTGCTGGGACTCGCCAAGGAAATTTCGCCGCAGCCCAATCCGCGTGAACTGGACATGCTCGCCTCCACCGGCGAGCAGGCCAGCGTGGCACTGCTGGCTATCGCCCTGCACGGCGAGAACATCGACGCGGTCAGCTACACCGGCTGGCAAGTGCCGGTGAAGACCGACTCGTCGTACACCAAGGCGCGTATCGAATCGATCGACGACGAGCGCATCCTCGGCGACCTCGACGCCGGCCGCGTGGTCGTGATCACCGGATTCCAGGGCATCGACGACGACGGCAACATCACCACGCTGGGCCGCGGCGGCTCGGACACCTCGGCCGTGGCCATCGCCGCCGCGATCGAAGCCGACGAGTGCCTGATCTACACCGATGTCGACGGCGTGTACACCACCGACCCGCGCGTGGTCGAGGACGCCCGCCGCCTGGACCAGATCACCTTCGAGGAAATGCTGGAAATGGCCAGCCTCGGCTCCAAGGTGCTGCAGATCCGCTCGGTGGAATTCGCCGGCAAGTACCGCGTGAAGACCCGCGTGCTGTCGTCGCTGACCGACCCGCTTATGCCGCTCGAGCAGGAAATGCACTCGGGCACGCTGATCACTTTTGAGGAAGAGTCTGAAATGGAAGCAGCCGTCATCTCCGGCATCGCCTTTGCCCGTGACGAGGCCAAGATCACCGTTCTGGGCGTGCCGGACAAGCCGGGCATCGCCTACCAGATCCTGGGCCCGATCGCCGACGCCAACATCGACGTCGACATGATCATCCAGAACCAGTCCGTCGACGGCAAGACCGATTTCACCTTCACCGTGCCGCGCGCCGACTACCAGCGCGCGCTGGCGATCCTGGACGACGGCGTGAAGACGCATATCGGCGCCGGCAGCGTGTCGGGCGACCCGAAGGTGTCGAAGGTGTCGGTGGTGGGCGTTGGCATGCGTTCGCACGTGGGCATCGCCAGCAAGATGTTCCGCACGCTGTCGGAAGAGGGCATCAACATCCAGATGATCTCCACCTCGGAAATCAAGATCTCGGTGCTGATCGACGAGAAGTACATGGAACTGGCCGTGCGCGCCCTGCACAAGGCCTTCGAACTGGAACAGGCGTGATCCGTTCGTAAGCATTTTCTGGCGGCGCTGCAGATTTTGTGTTGAGTCATCGATTTTTCATTGACCAACCCGCGTGGCGTCGCTAGAATACGCGCTTCGTTGTGTGGCTCCCTCACACAACGCAAGTTTGGGAGACGTGGCCGAGAGGTCGAAGGCACTCCCCTGCTAAGGGAGCATCCGGGCCAAAACCTGGATCGAGGGTTCGAATCCCTCCGTCTCCGCCACTACATCTGTATTGGCGGCGGAACCCCGGAAGATCGCGGTCTTCCGGGGTTTTGTTTTTTGTGGCGCGTTTTTTGTGGCGCCGATATTTGCCGATCCGATATTCGCCGCGCCGTTCCCTGTGGCCCGCTGCATCGACCTGCCGGCGCCGTCATGCACCGCTACGTGCAATTATCCCGATACGCCTGCTGCAGCTCCTTGCGCGACTTGTCGCGCTCGACCTTCGGAATCGGCCGGCCCTGCGCGTTCTGCGTCGCCGAGGTGGTCGACTGGTACGTGCGCTTCTTCGGCGTGGCGTTGAACTGCTCTTTCAGCGATTCGCATTTGTCGCGCGTGATCTGGTCGGGGTCGAGTGTGGGAGCCGACGGCGGGCGGTAGGGATTGGCGCCTTCCTGCACGGCTTCCGAAATGGCACCTGCGGCGCCCCCCTTCGGCGGGGATTGCTGTGCCAGGGCTGTCGCGACGCTGCCCAGTGCCAGCAAGCCGGTCAGCAGCCATCTTGTCGATATCGGCATGTTGTCCCTCCTCGATTGCCGGGCAGCCGGCCGGCTTCCTAGAACCATCATATGTGCCGCGCCCGGAATTGCCAGAATCCGATGGCGCCGGTGCCGGCAGGGCGGAGCCGCCTGTCGGGGCTGGGAAGGGCGATGGCACGCCGCCCGGGCCACGATTTGCGTTCTGGCCTTGCCTGCCATAAACCTAGTTCAGGGACATGCCCGCAAGGGCTTCCAGGACTTCAGGAGAAGCCAATGAGTGTGCTGATGCTTTCGAACGTCGATATGGAAACCACCGACGACGAGATCCGCGACTTCCTCATCCGCTACGGCTTCCCGGCGTTCGACGAGCTCGAGCGACTGCCGGGGGATGGCTCGCGCCCGGCGGTGGCGGTGCATTTCAACGCGGTAGAGGACGCCGCGCTGCGGATGCTGCAGCCGCGCATCAACCATCTGTTCTGGAAGAAGCGCCAGGTTGAGGCAATGGTGCTCACGGAGCGCTTCGAATAGGCGGGAAGGACCTGCGGGCGCGACGACCCGCAGGCAGCAGGCCTGCGCCTGCGAAGTGCCGGCGCTTAGCCGACGAAGGCCTTCTCGAGCACGAAGTGGCCGGGCTCGCTCATATTGCCTTCCTCGAAGCCGCGCTCTTCCAGCATGACGCGGATTTCCTTGAGCATGTCGGGGCTGCCGCACAGCATCAGGCGGTCGTTCTCGGTCGAGAACGGGGGCACGCCCAGGCGCTCGAACAGTTCGCCCGACTCGATCAGCTCGGTGATGCGGCCGCGCGTGTGGAAGTCTTCGCGCGTGACGGTGGGGAAATAAACCAGCTTTTCGCGCACCATCTCGCCCAGGTACTCGTGCTCGGGCAGGTGCTCGTTCAGCAGTTGCTGGTAGGCCAGTTCATCGACATAGCGGCAGGTGTGGGTCAGCACGATCTTGTCGTAGCGGGCATACACTTCGGGATCGCGGATGATCGACAGGAACGGAGCCAGGCCGGTGCCGGTGGCCAGCAGCCACAGGGTCTTGCCGGGCAGCAGGTTTTCGACCAGCAGCGTGCCGGTGGGCTTCTTGCCGACAAAAATCTGGTCGCCTTCGCGCAGGTGTTGCAGGCGCGACGTCAGGGGGCCATCCGGCACCTTGATGCTGAAGAATTCCAGGGTTTCTTCATAGTTGGCGCTGGCGATGCTGTAGGCACGCAGCAGCGGGCGGCCGTTGACTTCCAGGCCGACCATGGCGAACTGGCCGTTTTCGAAGCGGAAACCCGGGTCGCGCGTGCAGGTGAAGCTGAACAGCGTGTCGGTCCAGTGGTGAACGGAGAGGATGGATTGCTGGTAGAGGTTGCTCATCGGAGGAAACGCCAAGGCCCGCGGGCAAGCCGCCGGGGAGGATGGTGACCGGACATGTGCGCCTGTCGGCAGTTACCGGCAAAGGCGGCGGATCACGGGAACGCAATGATCCACTTCGACGCGTATTGTAAAACGGCAGCGGCCGGCGTGCCCGGGCCACGTCGACGGGACCCCGCCCGGGATAGGGTTATGCGCAGTGATGAAATCCGGGGTTTCAATTCTGAAACCCGTATGCCGGGTTTGCGGCGCGAAATCCTCGCAAATCAACCAAATCCGGTATGGCCCGCTTTTTGCGCTCCGAGACCCGCCGCACGTCCAGCCGTCGTGCCGGCAAAGCTGCCGTGACCCGACGATCGCATTGCGTTGCAGGGCAGGCGCCCTTGGTCTTGAACAGGAATGCACCGCGATGTACTACGGAACGAATGCAGCCGGCGCAGCTGGCGCAGAAAGCCGCGCGCTTGCCGCAGATGACAGCCAGCCACGTGCCGGCCGCCACCACGACGATCGTTGCGGCGGCAAGCCGGCGCCACAGCGTACCAACTGGGCCTGGGCGGCCGTGGCCAGGCATGACGACTGGATGGATTCACACAGCCCGTTTGCGCAGTTTGCGCATTTCGACTAGCCGCCGCCCACGGCACCTGCCGTGGCGCGGTCCCTTCGAATGACCCGAGCCGCCGTGCTGCCTGCGCGGCGTTTCGGTTGCCCTCAGTTTCCTTGTGCGTGCCATGAACTACGCTCCCATCAAATCGCTGCTGATTGCCAACCGTTCCGAGATCGCGATCCGCGTCATGCGGGCCGCCGCTGAGATGAATATCCGGACCGTGGCGATCTACTCCAAGGAAGACCGCCTCGCCCTCCATCGCTTCAAGGCCGACGAGAGCTACCTGGTCGGCGAGGGCAAGAAGCCGCTGGCGGCCTATCTCGATATCGAAGACATCCTGCGCATCGCGCGCCATGCGAAGGTCGATGCGATCCATCCGGGCTATGGCTTCCTGTCGGAGAATCCGGACTTCGCGCAGGCCGTGATCGATGCCGGCATCCGCTGGATCGGCCCGTCGCCCGAGGTCATGCGCCGCCTCGGCAACAAGGTGGCCGCGCGCAATGCGGCGATCGAGGCGGGCGTGCCGGTGATGCCGGCCACCGACCCGCTGCCGCACGACCTGGAGGCCTGTAAGCGCCTGGCCGCGGGCATCGGCTATCCGCTGATGCTCAAGGCCAGCTGGGGCGGCGGCGGGCGCGGCATGCGCATCCTGGAGAGCGAGCAGGACCTGGAAGGCTCGCTGGCCGCGGCGCGGCGCGAGGCGCTGGCCGCGTTCGGCAACGACGAGGTCTATGTCGAGAAGCTGGTGCGCAACGCGCGCCACGTCGAAGTGCAGGCGCTCGGCGACACGCATGGCAACCTGGTGCACCTGTACGAGCGCGACTGTACCGTGCAGCGCCGCAACCAGAAGGTGGTGGAGCGCGCGCCCGCGCCGTACCTTGACGATGCCGGCCGTGCCGAGCTGTGCGAGGCGGCGATGCGGCTGATGCGCGCGGTCGGGTATTCCCATGCCGGCACGGTCGAGTTCCTGATGGACGCCGATTCCGGCCAGTTCTATTTCATCGAAGTCAATCCGCGCATCCAGGTCGAGCACACGGTCACCGAGATGGTCACCGGCGTCGATATCGTCAAGGCGCAGATCCGGATCACGGAAGGCGGCTATCTCGGCATGACCGAGAACACGCGCAACGAGAACGGCGACATCGTCGTGCGCGCCGCGGGCGTGCCGGTCCAGCAGGATATCCATCTGAACGGCCACGCGCTGCAGTGCCGGATCACGACCGAGGATCCCGAGAACGGCTTCCTGCCAGACTACGGCCGTCTCACCGCGTATCGCAGCGCCGCCGGCTTCGGCGTGCGGCTGGATGCCGGCACCGCCTATGGTGGCGCGGTAATTACGCCGTACTACGACTCGCTGCTGGTCAAGGTCACTACCTGGGCGCCGACCGCGCCCGAGTCGATCCGCCGCATGGACCGCGCGCTGCGCGAGTTCCGCATCCGCGGCGTGGCCTCCAACCTACAGTTCCTGGAGAACGTCATCAACCATCCGGCGTTCCGCGCCGGCGACGTCACCACGCGCTTTATCGACAAGACGCCGGAGCTGCTTGAATTCACCAAGCGCCTGGACCGTGCCACCAAGCTGCTGCGCTATCTCGGCGAGATCTGCGTCAACGGGCACCCGGAAATGGCCGGCCGCACGCTGCCGCCGTTGCCGCTGCCGGCAGCGGTGCTGCCCGCGGTCGACAACAGCAAGCCGCTGCCGTACGGCACGCGCGACCGCCTGCGCGAGCTTGGCGCCGAGAAGTTCTCGCGCTGGATGCTCGAGCAGAAGCAGGTGCTGCTGACCGACACCACTATGCGCGACGCGCACCAGTCGCTCTTTGCCACGCGCATGCGCACCGCCGACATGCTGCCGATCGCGCCGTTCTATGCACGCGAGCTGTCGCAGCTGTTCTCGCTGGAGTGCTGGGGCGGCGCGACCTTCGACGTGGCGCTGCGCTTCCTCAAGGAAGACCCGTGGCAGCGCCTGGAGCAATTGCGCGAGCGCGTGCCCAACGTGCTGTTCCAGATGCTGCTGCGCGGCTCCAATGCCGTCGGCTATACCAACTATGCGGACAACGTGGTGCGCTTCTTCGTGCGCCAGGCCGCCAGCGCCGGCGTGGACGTGTTCCGCGTGTTCGACTCGCTCAACTGGGTGCGCAATATGCGCGTGGCGATCGATGCGGTGGGCGAAAGCGGCGCGCTGTGCGAAGGCGCGATCTGCTATACCGGCGACCTGTTCGACAAGTCGCGCGCCAAGTACGACCTGAAGTACTACGTCGGTATCGCGCGCGAGCTGCAGCAGGCCGGCGTGCATGTGCTGGGCATCAAGGACATGGCGGGCATCTGCCGTCCGCAGGCGGCGGCCGCGCTGGTCAAGGCGCTCAAGGAAGAGACCGGGCTGCCGGTGCATTTCCATACGCACGACACCAGCGGCATCTCGGCAGCGTCGGCGCTGGCGGCGATCGAGGCCGGCTGCGATGCGGTGGACGGCGCGCTCGACGCCATGAGCGGGCTGACCTCGCAGCCCAACCTGTCGAGCATCGCCGCGGCGCTGGCCGGCAGCGAGCGCGATCCGGGCCTGAGCCTGGAGCGCCTGCACGAAGCCTCGATGTACTGGGAAGGGGTGCGCCGCTACTACGCGCCGTTCGAATCCGAGATCCGCGCCGGCACCGCCGACGTGTACCGGCACGAGATGCCCGGCGGCCAGTACACCAACCTGCGCGAGCAGGCGCGCTCGCTCGGCATCGAGCATCGCTGGACCGAGGTGTCGCAGGCATACGCCGAGGTCAACCAGATGTTCGGCGATATCGTCAAGGTGACGCCGACCTCCAAGGTGGTCGGCGACCTGGCCCTGATGATGGTGGCCAATGACATGAGCGCCGCGGACGTGTGCGACCCGGGCAAGGAAATCGCTTTCCCCGAGTCGGTGGTGTCGCTGTTCAAGGGCGAGCTGGGCTTCCCGCCCGACGGCTTTCCCGCGGGACTGTCGCGCAAGGTGCTGCGCGGCGAACCGCCCGCTCCGTACCGGCCCGGCGACCAGATTCCGCCGGTCAACCTCGATGCCGCGCGTGCCGCCGCGGAAGCGGCCTGCGAGGAGCCGCTCGACGACCGCCAGCTGGCGTCTTATCTGATGTACCCGAAGCAGGCGGTGGACTACCACGCGCATGTGCGCAACTACAGCGACACCTCGGTGGTGCCGACGCCGGCATTCCTGTACGGCCTGCAGCCGCAGGAAGAAGTGGCCATCGATATCGCCGCGGGCAAGACGCTGCTGGTCTCGCTGCAGGGCACGCATCCCGATGCGGAGGAAGGCCGCATCAAGGTCCAGTTCGAGCTGAACGGGCAATCGCGCACGGCGCTGGTCGAGCAACGCATCACCACGCAGGCGGCATCCGCGCGCCAGAGCCGTCCGGTGGCCGAGCCCGACAATCCGCTGCATATCGCCGCGCCGATGCCGGGTTCGATCGTGACCGTGGCCGTGCAACCGGGGCAGCGCGTGGCCGCGGGCACGACGCTGCTGGCGCTCGAGGCGATGAAGATGGAAACCCATATCGCCGCCGACCGCGACTGCGAGATCGCCGTGGTGCATGTGAAGCAGGGCGACCGGGTGGCGGCGAAGGACCTGCTGATCGAGCTGAAGCCGGCGCAGTGACGTGGCTGGCGCCGCGGCAGCGCGGCGTCAGGGCAGCGCCCGCGCCATGCTCTGCGCAGCCTGCGCGATGCGTTGCGCCAGCAGCGTGGCCGCCGCCTGGCGGCTATGGTGCGGACGCTCCACCAGCCCGATCTCGCGATGGAAGGTGTCATCGCCGAGGCTGAGCGCCGCCACGCCTTTCGGCCATGCCGTCGTGTCGGTGATCGGCACCAGCGCGACGCCAAGGCCGCGCTGCACCAGCTGCGCGATGCCCTGCAAGTCGTCCAGTTCGATCGCGTCCCTGACCGGGATACGCGCACGGCGCAGGAACTGGTCGACCACGCGCCCGCCAAACGAGCCGCGGTCATAGCGGATAAACGGCTCGCTCTCCAGCAACTCGCGCCATGGCCGGTTGCCTTGGGCGCGAGGGACCAGCAGCACGAACGGTTCGGCCAGCAGCGTGCGCCACTGCAGGTCGGAAGGCAACGCGAACGGCGGCCTGATCATCACCGCGATATCGATTTCGCCCGAATCGACCTGGCCCAGCAGGTTCAGCGATACGCCCGGCACCAGCTTGATTCGGTATCCCGGCATCTCATGCCGGAAGCTGGCCAGCGCATCGGCAAGGAACGAGACATGGACCGATGCGATGGCGCCGATGCGGACCAGCCCGGTGCGCGGGCTGCCCGCATGGCGGCCGAGCCTGGCATACACGGCCATCAGTTCTTCGGCAACCGCCAGCGTTTCGCGGCCATCGGCATTGAGCACGGCCGCGCGGCCGGTGCGATCGAACAGTGCAAAGCCCAGTTCCTGTTCCAGCCGCTGGATCTGTGCGCTGACCGCCGATTGCGTCAGCCCGATATGGGCGGCCGCGTTGGCAAAGGTGCCGTAGCGGACCACCGCGAGGAAAGTCTGAAGTTCGCGCAGCATCGCGATAGATCGAAATAATTGTTGCTCAGGGCAAAAATATATCGCTTTTCATGGTGAATGGCGATGCTTAGACTAAGCGGACGATGGCGGTTGCAGGCCCTGGTTGCAGGCCCTGGTTGCAGGCCCTGGTTACAGGCCTCAAGAGCCGCCGCCAGATTTATTCCCCACTAGGCTTCACTCAGCCCGAGCCCATGACTACTACCGCCCCCCGCATTCCTCCCTTCCATCTCGCCTTTCCCGTGCGCGACCTTGCCGAGGCGCGCGCATTCTATGGCGGGCTGCTCGGCTGCCCGGAAGGGCGCAGCTCGCCGGACTGGATCGATTTCAACTTCTTCGGCCACCAGATCGTGGCGCACCTGGCGCCGGAGGAAGTCGGCCACAGCAAGACCAGCGCGGTCGATGGCGACCAGGTGCCGGTGCGGCACTTCGGCGCGGTGCTGTCGATTCCCGAATGGGAGGCGATGGCAGAAAGGCTGCGGGCGGCAGGCGTCGAGTTCATCATCGAACCCCACATCCGCTTCAAGGGCGAGCCTGGCGAACAGGCCACCATGTTCTTCCTCGACCCGTCGGGTAATGCGCTGGAGATCAAGGCCTTCGCCGACCTGTCGTCGTTGTTCGCCAAGTAGGGCGGAGACCATCAGCCGCTGAATGTGCGCCCTGCTTGCACAAGCGCATCGTTCCAGCGGCAGGACACTGCGATGCGCCGGCGCTGTCTACCGCACCTGGCACGCGACACCTATGATCGATCCATCAACTGGCGCCGGCCGCCTCGGCAGGATCCCGCGCATCGCGGGCTGTCCCGGCCGGCACTTCCGGAGATCGACATGAAGCGCATCCTGGGTGTCTACAGCGCACCGCGTTCGCACTGGGTCGGAGACGGCTTTCCGGTGCGTTCGATGTTCTCTTACCAGAGCCATGGCAGGCAGCTCAGCCCGTTCCTGCTGCTGGACTACGCCGGCCCGGCGGACTTTACGCCGATGCAGGCGCCACGCGGCGTGGGCCAGCATCCGCACCGGGGCTTCGAGACGGTGACGATCGTCTATAAGGGCGAAGTCGCGCACCGCGATTCGACCGGGCAGGGCGGCGTGATCGGGCCCGGCGATGTGCAGTGGATGACCGCGGGAGCGGGCATCCTGCATGAGGAGTTCCATTCGCCGGACTTCAGCCGCAGCGGCGGCGCGCTGGAAATGGTGCAGCTGTGGGTCAACCTGCCCGCCCGCGACAAGATGACCGCGCCCGGCTACCAGGCCATCATCGGCCGCGATATTCCCGAGGTGGCGCTGCCCGATGGCGCGGGCAGCGTGCGCGTGATCGCGGGCGAGTACGGCGGCAAGGCTGGCCCGGCCCGCACCTTCACGCCGATGCACGTGTGGGACATGTGCTTGCAGCAGGGCGGCGCGGTCAGGCTGCCGCTGCCCGACGGCTGGCATACCGCGCTGGTGGTGCTGCGCGGCCGCGTCACCGTCAATGCCGAGGCCACGGTCCGGGATGCCGAGATGGTGGTGCTGGACGGAGCCGGTGACGGTGTCACGCTGGAGGCGGGCAGCGACGCGGTGGTGCTGCTGCTCAGCGGCGAGCCGATCGACGAACCCATCGTCGGCCACGGTCCGTTCGTGATGAATACCGAGGCGGAAATCTCGCAGGCCTTCCAGGACTTCAGCAGCGGACGCTTCGGCAACATGGCGGCGTCAGGCAGCCCGCGCGGGTAAGAAGAGAAAAGGGCCCCGCGGGGCCCTTGCGGGAACTGCGATGCCGAGCAACTTACTGCACGTTGCCCGCGACCGCGATCACCTGGCCGGTGATGTAGTTCGAATCCGGCGAGCAGAACAGGTACACGCCGCCTGCCGCTTCCTCCGGCGTGCCGCCGCGGCCGAGCGGGTTGCGCTGGGCATGCGACTTGAGCATTTCAGGGTTCAGGCCGACGCGGATCTCGCGGCCTTCGATGTTGACCGTGGCACCGGCATGCGCGTCGGCCGAGGTCATGCGGGTGTGGATCAGGCCGAAGGCCACCGCATTCACGTTGACGTTGAAGCGGCCCCATTCGCGCGCCATCGCACGGGTCATGCCGATCACGCCAGCCTTGGCGCCGGAGTAGTTGATCTGGCCGGCGTTGCCGTTCAGGCCGGATGTCGACGAGATATTGACAATCTTGCGGTACACCTCGCGGCCGGCTTCCTTGTCGGCTGCGGCAAGCGCCTTGATATGCGGGTAGGCGGCGCGCAGGATGCGGAACGGCGCGGTCATGTGGCAATCCAGGATGGCGTACCACTGCTCGTCGCTCATCTTCTGCACCACGTCGTCCCAGGTGAAGCCGGCGTTGTTGACGATGATGTCGATGCTCTGGAAGCTGCTCATCGCCGTGTTGATGAAGCGGTCGGCAAAATCCGGCGCGGTCACGTTGCCCACGCACGCCACCGCCTCAACGCCCATCGCCTTCAGCTCCTCCACCGTCTGCTGCGCCGGTTCGGCGTCGAGGTCGTTGATGACCAGGCGCGCGCCCTCGCGTGCCAGGCGCCTGGCGATCGCATTGCCGATGCCGCGGCCCGAACCGGTGACCAGTGCCACCTTGCCTTCAAGTGCTCCCATTGCTGACTCCTTAGTGCTCGATCTCGTGCTCGATTGGATTTACAGGGCGACGACGGCGTCGCCGAGGATCTTGGTTTCGCCGTACTGGTTGGCGGTCTGGATTTCCAGCTTGATGCGCCGCTCTTTGCCATCCGGACCATCCACTTCCAGCTTTTCCACCACGCGGCCGCTGCAGGTGATGCGATGGCCCAGGTGCGTGATGCCGACGAAGCGCACGTCGAACTGGCGCAGCTGGCGCTGGTCGACCCACTGCGTCAGCAGGCGGCCGAGGTAGGCCATCGACAGCATGCCGTGCGCGAACACGTCGCGCATGCCGGCCTTGCGCGCGTAGTCGATGTCGATGTGGATGGCGTTGTGGTCGTTCGACGCGCCGGCGAACAGTGCCAGCGTGGTGCGGTTGACCGGTTCCAGCGTCAGCGGTGGCAGCGTGTCGCCCACCTTGACCTGGTCAAAGCTCAGTTTGCTCATGTGGGGTCTCCGTTCAGCCGTTGCGTTGCACCAGCACGCTGCGCAGGTCGGCTACGTGCTCGCCGTCCTGGTTGCTTACGCGTGTTTCGCGCACCACGAACTCCAGCGCGCCGTCTTTCTTGTCGTAGATGTCGGCGATAGTGGTCTTGAAATGCAGCATGTCGCCCGCGTACGCCATGCGGTGGTAAGCAAAGGACTGCTCGCCATGCAGGATGCGCGACGGCACGATGCCGACCTCGTCCCGCCACGCATTGGACGGCTGCGACAGCTCGAGCGAGAACAGGAAGGTAGGCGGCAGCGGCAGGCCGGGATGGCCGGCGTCGCGCGCCGCCGCTTCATCGATATAGACCGGATCGGCCTGCCCGGTGGCCTTGGCGAAGAAGCGCAGCTGGCTCGCCGGCGCGGAGGTGCGGAAGTCCGCAATCACCTTGCCGATGTGTTTCTTGTCGATCATGGATAGTCTCCTGTGATTGCGCGCACTCAGGCGTGCTTCTGGTACAGGGTCACCACGCAGGCGCCGCCCAGCCCCAGGTTGTGCGTCAGCGCCAGCCGGGCGCCTTCCACCTGGCGCTTGTCGGCGGTGCCGCGCAGCTGCTTGACCATCTCGAAACACTGCGCCAGCCCGGTGGCGCCCAGCGGGTGTCCCTTGGACAGCAATCCGCCCGACGGGTTGACCACCCACTTGCCGCCGTAGGTGTTGTCGCCGTCGTTGACCAGCTGCTCGGCGCCGCCTGCCTCGCACAGGCCCAGGCCTTCGTAGGTCAGCAGTTCGTTCTGCGCGAAGCAGTCGTGCAGCTCGATCACGTCGATGTCCTGCGGGCCGACGCCGGCATCAACTGGCCGTACAAGGGCGCGGAACTGGTGACGGCGTACTCGACCCGGCGCGCGGGCGCTACAGCCTGCAGATCGAGATCAACCGCGCGCTGTACCTGGACGAGGCGCGCTTCGTGCCGCATGACGGGTTTGCCCGGCTGCGCGGCCATCTCGACCAGCTGCTCGAGCGCGTTGCGGACCATATCCGCGCGGAGCTGGCGCGCGGCGCGTAAGTGAGCGCGTGAGCGTGCTCAGAGTACCTTGCCCGGGTTCATCAGCCCCAGCGGGTCGAGCGCGCCCTTGATCGCGCGCATCAGCGCCAGCTCGACCTCGCTCTTGTAGTGCTGCAGTTCTTCGCGCTTGAGCTGGCCCACGCCATGCTCGGCGGAGATCGAGCCGCAGTGCGAGCGCACGCTGTCGTGCACGATGCGGTTGACCTGGTCCTGGTTGGCCAGGAAGGCGTCATGGTCGACGCCTTCCGGCGGCGATACGTTGTAGTGCAGGTTGCCATCGCCAAGGTGGCCGAAGGTCACCATGCGCGCGCCGGGGAAGGCGTTCTGCAGCAGCGCGTCGGTGGTCTCGATGAAGTCCGCCACGCGCGAGACCGGCACGGCGATATCGTGCTTGATGTTCTTGCCGTCCTCGACCTGCGCCAGCGGGATATGCTCGCGCAGGTTCCAGAAATCGCGCGACTGCTGCACCGACTCGGCCACCACGGCGTCAAGCACCACGCCGGCGTCGAAGGCGGCGTTCATCAGCGTTTCGAAGATGCCGCGCGCGTGGGCTTCGCCCTCGCTGTCGGACAGCTCCATCAGCACCAGCTGCGGGTGGATGTCGGCGAACGGGTAGCGCAGCTGGGGGTAGTGCTGCGTCACCAGCGCCATGCAGCGCGCCGACATCAGCTCGAAGCCGGTCAGCATTGCACCCGCATGCGACTGCGCGATCGCCAGCAGCGCCAGCGCGGCGCGCGGGCTCTGCACCGCGGCCAGCGCGGTGACCGAGGCGCGCGGCAGCGGGAACAGCTTCATCACGGCGGCGGTGATGATGCCGAGCGTGCCTTCGGCGCCGATATACAGGTCGCGCAGGTCATAGCCGGTGTTGTCCTTGCGCAGGCCGCGCAGGCCATGCCAGGTGTCGCCCGTCGGCGTCACCACCTCCAGCCCCAGGCACAGCTCGCGCGTATTGCCATAGCGCAGCACTGCGGTGCCGCCGGCATTGGTTGACAGGTTGCCGCCAATGGTGCAGCTGCCCTCGGCCGCCAGGCTCAGCGGAAACAGCCGGCCGTGCTCGCGCGCCACGTCCTGCAGGTGCTGCAGCACCACGCCGGCTTCGACGGTGATGGTGTTGTTGAGCGGATCGACCTGGCGGATGCGGTTGAGCCGTTGCAGCGACAGCACCACCGCATCGCGCCCGGCCGCCGGCGTGGCGCCGCCGCACAGGCCGGTATTGCCGCCCTGCGGCACCACCGCGACCTTGTGCGCATGGCAGGCATGGACCGCGGCCGCGACTTCCTCGGTGGTGCCGGGGCGCAGCACGGCCAGCGCCTCGCCGCTGTAGCGCTTGCGCCAGTCGGTCAGGTAGGGGGCCTTGTCGGCGGCCTGGGTCAGCACGTGCTGCGGGCCCAGCGCGGCGCGACACAGGGCGAGTAAGGAATCTTGGGACGAGGTCATGGGCGGGAAATCGATTCGTGGGGAGCGCCGGCTCAGCGCTTTTGCGGCGCTGCCTTGGCGGCCGCTCGGGCGCGGCGCTTGTACGGCCGCAGGTACAGGATGGTGCTGGTGAAGAACACCAGCGTCAGTGCCACCTCCACCCAGGCCAGCGTCGCGGAGAAGCCGCGGTCGCTGGTGGCGCGCACGATGCCCTCGGTGAAGAACAGCAGGATCAGCATCGACGACCACTGCATGGTGTAGCGGTTGCGCGTCAGCACGCCGCGCAGCGGCAGTAGCAGCGGCAAGAACTTGATGATCAGCCACGAGCCGCCCGGACGCAGCGGCGCCAGGAACCATTCCCAGGCGATGCACAGCACCATCAGCGCCACCAGGCTGCCCGCGCTGATCCGATGCAGCCAGGTGCTGTGCAGCGCGCTGTCGCTGTCGGCGGGCGCGTTCATGCCTGCGCTCCGGACAGGCGCAGCGCGGCTTGCGCCAGGCGTCGGCCCATGGCCATCGCCAGCGCCGATTCGTCCTCGGTGATGGGGCCGCGATTGTCGACATAGGCATGGTGGCTCGGGCCGTACGGCGTGCCGCCCGAGGCGGTCGTCATCAGGCCCTTCTCGGAATAGGGCAGGCCCATGATCAGCATGCCGTGGTGCAGCAGCGGCAGCATCATCGACAGCAGCGTGGTCTCCTGGCCGCCGTGCAGGCTGCCGGTGGCGGTGAACACGCAGGCGGGCTTGCCGGTCAGCGCGCCCGACAGCCACTGGGCCACGGTGCCGTCCAGGAAGTATTTGACCGGCGCGGCCATGTTGCCAAAGCGCGTGGGGCTGCCCAGCGCGAGGCCCGCGCACTCTTCCAGGTCGCGCAGCTCGGCATAGGGCGGGCCGTCGGCGGGGATGTCGGGGGCGGTGGCCTCGCACACGGTCGAGACCGGCGGCACCGTGCGCAGGCGCGCCTGGGCGCCGGGGACGCTGTCGATGCCGTGGGCGATCAGTTCGGCGAGTTTGCGGGTGCTGCCGTGGCGGCTGTAATACAGGACGAGGATGTCGGTCATGGAGCGGGATGGCCGGCGCTGCCGGAAGGAGGCGGCGGGTGCCGCAGGCAATGCGCGTATTATAGATGTGCCCCCGCGCGCGCTCCCCCGCGAAGCGCCGCTTCCGCATCCCGGCAGATGCCCGTCCGCCCGCCGGCGCTGCCAACGTTCAAATCGATCCATCCATCCACGAGGAGATTGCTGCCGCATGCTTGGTACCCGCGTTGCCCGTCTGCGCAGGGAATGGAACCTGCAGAAGGTCCGCGCACTGGCGCGCTATGTCGTGCGCCGCGCCGGCGAAGACCGGCTGCCGCAGGTGTCCGCGAGCCTGACCTTTACCACCGTGCTGGCCGTGGTGCCGGTGCTGACGGTGGCGTTCGCGCTGCTAGCCGCGTTCCCGGTATTCCGCGACTTCCGCAATGCCATCGAGGCGTTCCTGTTCCAGAACCTGATTCCCGGCAACGTCAGCGAATCGATCTCGCGCTACATCGGCCAGTTCGCCAAGAGCGCACGCGGGTTGACGGCGCTGGGCCTGGGCGGGCTGATGGTGACGTCGGTGCTCACCATGCTGACGGTGGAGGACGCGCTCAACGCGATCTGGCGCGTCAAGCAGCGCCGCCCGCTGGCGCAGCGGGTGCTGGTGTTCTGGGCGGTGCTGACCTTCGGGCCGGTACTGATCGGCGCGAGCCTGTCGATCAGTTCCTACCTGATCTCGATCTCGGCTGGCTACGTCGGCACCATGCCGGTGGGGATCGGCCTGCTGGTCAGCGCGACGCCGGTGGTGCTGTCGGCGCTGGCCTTTGCCTTCCTGTACACCGCGGTGCCCAATGCCTATGTGGAGTGGCGCGATGCCATCGTCGCCGGCGTAGTGGCGGCGATCGCGTTCGAGTTCGCCAAGCGCGGCTTCGGCTATTTCGTCACGCATATCCCGGCCTATACGGCGGTCTACGGCACCTTCGCGGCGCTGCCGATCTTCCTGCTGTGGATCTACCTGAGCTGGCTGGTGACGCTGCTGGGCGCCACCATCGCTGCCAACATGCCGGTGATCCGGCAAGGCTACTGGCGCCGCCGCACCTTTGCCGGCAGCGAGTTCTTCGATGCACTGGGCGTGCTGCTGCTGCTCTACCGCGCCCGCGACGAGGTGCCGCGCAGCGTGGGCGAACTGGACCTGGGGCGCAAGCTGCGCGTTGAAGCGGATTACCTGGCGGGGCTGCTCGGCAAGCTCAAGGCCATGCACCTGGTCGGGCGTCTGCAGCAGGAGGGCGGGCAGGCGCACTGGGCCTTGCTGTGCGATCCGTCGCAGGTGACGCTGCGCATGCTGCACGACCGGCTGGTGCTGAACCTGCCGCGGTTGCCGCGCACCGCGCTGGCGCAGCAGCTGCGTGGCGCCGAGTCGCTGCGGTCGCTGCTGGACAATCCGCAGCTGGACCAGACGCTGGAGGCGGTTTTCCGCCAGCAGCCGGCCGACTTGCCGCCTGCGGTGGAAGATGGGGCGCCGCAACGGCGCACGCTGGAGGTGGTGCCGCCGGGCTGGCACGGGCAAGTGTGAGCCCTGGGCGGCGGCCGCGTCAGAAAGGAATCTTGCCACGCCAGATTTCGGCGTACATGACCCAGTCGCCCATCAGGCTGTAGAGCGGATGGCGGAAGGTTGCGGGCCGGTTTTTCTCGAAGCCGAAATGACCGGCCCAGGCGAAGACGTAGCCGGCGACCACGGCGCCCAGCAGCCACCACGCATTGCCGGTCACTACCAGCGCCACGAGGCACAGCAGCGCCACGGTCGAGCCGACAAAATGCAGGCGCCGGCAGGTACGGTCCTGGTGCTCGCTCAGGTAGTAGGGGTAGAAGGCCGCGAAGTTCTCGAACTCGCGCCTGTGGGCGTGGGCCATGGCTGTCTCCGGCAGGTCTTATGTTGTGCAGTGTAGACCTTCCACGCCCCCATGCCCCTGAAGGGAGGATGGCCGCCGGCATGGCCGGCCATCCGGCGCAGCTGTCAGCCCGCCGCGACCACCTTGCGCGCAAAGGCCGCCAGCGCGTCCAGCACTTCGTCCGGGCGCTCGCCCATCAGCGCATGGCCGCACGGCACCGATACCAGGCTGGCCTTCGCCATCTTGCCGGCCAGCGCCTGGGCCGCCTTGGGCGAGGTCATCATGTCCTTGCTGCCGGTGATGAACAGCGCCGGGCAGGCTACCGCGGCGGCGGCTTCCTCGCCGTGCGCATAGGCATTGCACGCGGAGAAGTCGTTGTGGAACACATGCGCCTGCGGGTTGTTGCGCGATACGCGCTCCATCAGCCGCTGGCTGCCGCCGTGCATCCAGGCGCCGGGACCCGGCGATGAGGGCTTGTTGGCCAGGCTCGAATGCGACCACGCGTTGACCATGGCGATGGCCTCGCTCTCACGGTTCAGCGAGGCATCGAGCAGCGCATCGGAAACCTTCATCGGATAGGCCGTGGCGAGCAAGGCGATGCCGCGCACCGCCTGCGGATGCCGCGCCGCGCATTCGAGCGCGATCAGCGAACCCATGCTGTGGCCGAACACGAAGGCCGGCGCCTTGACGCCGGCGGCGGCCACCAGCGCCATCACCCAGTCGGCCATGGCCTCGACGGTGGCCAGCGGCGTGCCCTGGCTGCGGTTGTGGCCGGGCAGGTCCACCGCCAGCACCGAGAAGCCGTGGTTGGCGAACCAGCGCGTCTGCAGCGCCCACACGCTGTGGTCGTTCTGCGCGCCGTGGACAAACACCGCGCAGGGCAGGGCGGGATCGAAGGGTTTGCCGCCGGTATAGGCGTAGGCCGGCTGGCCTGCAACGTTCAGTTCCATCAGGCCTGCCCTCCCTTGCTCATGGTCTTCTCGGCGGCCTTCAGGCCGCGCTTGAGGTCGTCGATCAGGTCGTCCGGGTCTTCCAGGCCGATCGACAGGCGGATCGTGCCCTCGGCGATGCCGGCCGACTGCAGCGCCGCCGCGTCCATGCGGAAGTGCGTGGTCGACGCCGGGTGGATCACCAGCGAGCGCGCATCGCCCACGTTGGCCAGGTGCGAGAACAGCGACAGGCTTTCGATAAAGCGCTGGCCCGCCAGGCGGTTGCCCTTCAGGTTGAAGCTGAACACCGCGCCGCAGCCGCGCGGCAGCAGGCGCTTGGCCAGTTCGTAGTCGGGGTGCGATTCCAGCTCGGGGTAGGACACCGACTCCACCATCGGGTTCGAGGCCAGGAACTGCACCACCTTACGGGTGTTGTCGACATGGCGGCTCATGCGCAGCGGCAGCGTCTCCACGCCCTGCAGCAGCTGCCACGCGGCCATCGGGTTCATGCAGGCGCCGAAGTCGCGCAGGCCTTCGCGGCGCGCGCGCAGCAGGAAGGGCGCCACCGTGCTTTCCTCGGTGAACACCATGTTGTGGAAGCCTTCATAGGGCTCGGACAGCTCGGGGAAGCGGCCCGATTTTTCGAAGTCGAAGGTGCCGCCCTCGACCAGCACGCCGCCGATGGTGGTGCCATGGCCGCCCAGGAACTTGGTCGCCGAGTGGTAGAGCAGGCCCGCGCCGAGATCGAACGGGCGCAACAGGTAGGGCGTGGTGAAGGTCGAATCGACCAGCAGCGGGATGCCGTGGTCCTGGCCGAGCTGCGCCAGCGTGGTGATGTCGAGCACGTCCAAGCCCGGGTTGCCCAGCGTCTCGCCGAACAGCAGCTTGGTATTGGGGCGGATCGCGGCGCGCCAGGCGTCGATGTCGCGCGCCTTGACGAAGGTGGTCTCGATGCCGAAGCGGCGCAGCGTGTAGTGCAGCAGGTTGTGCGAGCCGCCGTACAGCGCCGACGACGCCACCACGTGCGAGCCGGCCCCCATCAGCGTGGCCACGGCCAGGTGCAGCGCGGCCTGGCCGGAGGCGGTGGCGATCGCGCCGGCGCCGTTCTCCAGCGCCGCGATGCGCTCTTCGAGCACGGCCACGGTCGGGTTGGAGATGCGCGAATAGACGTGGCCCGCCCGCTCCATGTTGAACAGCGACGCCGCGTGCTCGCTGTCGCGGAACACGAACGAGGTGGTCAGGTGGATGGGGGTGGCGCGCGCCCCGGTGGCGGGGTCTGGCGCGGCGCCGGCGTGCAGCGCCAGCGTATCGAAGCGGGTTCCGGACATGGTCGGTCGGGTGTAGTTATCTCCGGCCAGCATCGTAGCATCGTGCGCACGCCCACGCTGGCAGATCACCCGCAAACCGGCCTCCTGCTTTACTTTGCCGGCTGGTTTGGGCTAGGATCGGACGCACGGGCATCTCTGCCCGCACATCCCGGACAGATAACGAAGTGACCGGCATCGCCCCCGCGATGTGGCCGGCGCAAATCAGCACAGCTCAGTACAAGGCAGCGGAGACCAACATGAAAGTCAGCGACATCCTGCAGATCAAGGGCAATACGCTCTACACCGTGACGCCTGACACCTCCTTGCTGCTCGCAGTCAACACCATGGCCGAGCGCGACATCGGCTCCCTGGTGGTGATGGAATACGGCGACCTGGTCGGCATGCTGACCTTCCGCGAAATCATCGAGACTCTGGCCCGCAACGGCGGCACCCTTGGCACCAGCAGCATCCGCAAGGTGATGGACGATGCGCCGCTGACCTGCACCATGGAAACCGATGTGAACGAAGTCCGCCGGATGATGCTTGAGCGTCACACCCGCTACCTGCCGGTGCTCGACAACCGCACGCTGATGGGCGTGATTTCCTTCTATGACGTCGCCAAGGCGGTGGTCGAGGACCAGAGCTTCGAGAACAAGATGCTCAAGGCCTATATCCGCGACTGGCCTGAAGAGCGGGCCTGAACGCCCGGCTGCGCCCGCCCTGCCGGCGGCGGGGCAGCCTGTCCCGTAGTCCCCTTCGGAAAATTGTTGCGACTGGCGCCGCGCGGCCGCGTGGCGGTGGCATGATGGCGGCCGGTTTCCGGCTCCGGCAAACTTGCCGGCGTATCCATTTCCGCGGCGGCCCCAGCAGGCCGACCGGTCATCCATGAGCCAACACAGCCAGTTCCGACTGCTCGGCGCGCGCCGCTTCGCCCCGTTCTTCTGGACCCAGTTCCTGGGGGCGATGAACGACAACGTCTTCAAGGTCGCCTTCACGTCGCTGGTGACCTATCACACGGCGCTGTTCGAGGGCGTGGACGCGCGCAGTGCCGCCTTCCTGATCTCGGCCATCTTTATCGCGCCGTTCCTGCTGTTCTCCGCCACCAGCGGGCAGGTCGCCGACAAGATCGAGAAGTCGCGCCTGATCCGGCTGGTCAAGTCGCTGGAGATCGCCATCATGGTGCTGGGGCTGGCCGGCTTTGCCTGGCATAGCGCGCCGCTGCTCTACGCCGGCACGTTCCTGATGGGGCTGCATTCGACGCTGTTCGGGCCGGTCAAGTTTGCCTACCTGCCGCAGCACCTGGATGAAAGCGAGCTGGTCGGCGGCAACGGGCTGGTCGAGATGGGCACCTTCGTCGCGATCCTGATCGGCACGCTGGTCGGCGGCGAGCTGGCGGGGTTGCAGCAGGGCGGCACGGTGGTGGGGCCGCTGTATGTCGGCGCCGTGTGCGTGGCGATCGCCGTGGCCGGGCGCGTGGTGTCGGGCCGGATCCCGGTGTCGCCGGCGCCCCAGCCTGAACTGCGCGTCAACTGGAACCCGTTTTCCGAGACCTGGCGCAACCTGGTGCTGGCGCACGGCAATCGCACGGTATTCCAGAGCCTGCTCGGGATTTCGTGGCTGTGGTTCCTCGGCGCGACCTTCCTGACCTCCTTCTTCAGCTATGCCAAGGATGTGCTGGGCGGCGACCAGAACGTGGTCACGCTGCTGCTGGCGGTGTTCTCGCTGGGCATCGGCACCGGTTCGCTGCTGTGCGAGCGGCTGTCCGGGCGCCATGTCGAGGTCGGGCTGGTGCCGTTCGGCTCGATCGGCATGACGGTGTTTGCCGTCGACCTGTACTTTGCCAGCCAGGGGCAGCCGCCGGCCGCGCTGACCGGCATCGGCGGCTTCCTGGCCGAGGCGCGCCACTGGCGCGTGCTGGCCGACCTGTTCCTGCTAGCGATGTTCGGCGGCTTCTACAGCGTGCCGCTGTACGCGCTGATCCAGAGCCGCAGCGCGCCCACGCACCGCGCGCGCATCATTGCCGCCAATAACATCCTGAACAGCTTCTTCATGATCGCGGCCTCGCTGCTGGGCGTGGCGATGGCGAACGCCGGCTACAGCATCCCGCAGCTGTACCTGGTGGTAGGGCTGCTCAACGCGGTGGTGGCGGTCTACATCTATTCGCTGGTGCCGGAATTCCTGCTGCGCTTTATCGCCTGGATCCTGGTGCATACGCTGTACCGGCTGCGCCGCGTGAACGCCGAGCGCATTCCCGCCGATGGGCCCGCAGTGCTGGTCTGCAACCATGTCAGCTTCGCCGATGCGGTGGTGCTGATGGCATGCAGCCCGCGTCCCGTGCGCTTCGTGATGGACTACCGCATCTTCAGCGTGCCGCTGCTGTCGTGGTTCTTCCGCCAGGCCCGCGCGATCCCGATCGCGCCCGCGCACGAACACCCGGACATGCTCAGGCGCGCGTATGACAGCGTGGCGCAGGCGCTGGAGGAGGGCGACCTGGTCTGCATCTTCCCGGAGGGCAAGATCACCGCCAACGGCGAGATCAATCCGTTCCGCCAGGGCGTGCAGCAGATCATCCGCCGCACGCCGGTGCCGGTGGTGCCGATGGCGCTGCGCGGGCTGTGGGGCAGCTTTTTCTCGCGCAAGGATGCGCCGGCGATGTCGCGGCCGTTCCGCCGCGGCATCCTGAACCGGCTGGAACTGGTGGTGGGCGAGCCGGTGCCGCCGGAAGCGGCCACGCCCGAGGGGCTGCAGCAGATGGTGCAGGCCCTGCGCGGCGACTGGCGCTGAACGCAGGTTCTCCCACGCGGACCCGGACCCACGATGATCACGCTCTATACCTTCGGCCCGGCCTTCGGGCTGCCTGACGCCAGCCCGTTTGTCACCAAGGCCGAAATGCTGCTCAAGCTTGCCGGCCTGCCATACCACGCCCGCCCCGGCAGCCTGCGGCGCGCGCCCAAGGGCAAGCTGCCGTATCTCGATGACATGGGCCGGATCGTGGCGGATTCAACCTTGATCCGCTGGCATATCGAGAAGACTTACCACATCGATTTCGACGCCGGCCTGAGCCCCGCCGAGCGCGGCATCGCCTGGGCCGCCGAGAAGCTGATGGAAGACCACCTGTACTGGGCGGTGGCACGGGTGCGCTGGCTCGACCAGGCCAATTTCGAGCGCGGCCCGGCGCAGTTCTTCCGCGGCGTGCCGGCACCGGTGCGCGGGCTGGCCGAGCGGCTGGTGCGCTACAAGGTCAGGAAGACGCTGTGGGGGCAGGGGCTGGGCCGGCACAGCGAGGAAGAACTGGTGGCGCTCGCCAGCAAGGGCGTGACCTCGATCGCCGATATCCTGGGCGACAAGCGCTACCTGATGGGCGACAAGCCATGCGGCGCCGACGCCACGCTGTTCGCCTTTGCCGGCAGCCTGCTGTGCCCCACGTTCGACACGCCGATCCGCACCGCGGCGGAAGGGCATGCCAACCTGGTCGCCTACATGGACCGGATGCGGGCGGAGTTCTACCCGGACTTTGCACCGGAAACCGCGGCGGCCTGAGCCCGCCGGGCCGCCAGCGGGCGGGCAATGGCCTTACAATGGAGGCCGTCCCCAATTCCTGTGCGGTTTCCATCATGTCCGGCAACACCCTTGGCCTGCTCTTCACTGTTACCACCTTCGGCGAATCGCACGGCCCCGCCATCGGCGCGGTGGTGGATGGCTGCCCGCCGGGCATGGCGCTGAGCGAGGCCGATATCCAGGGCGACCTGGACCGCCGCAAGCCCGGCACCTCGCGCCACGTCACCCAGCGCAAGGAACCCGACCAGGTCGAGATCCTGTCCGGCGTGTTCGAGGGCAAGACCACCGGCACGCCGATCTGCCTGCTGATCCGCAACACCGACCAGCGCAGCAAGGACTATGGCAATATCGTCGAAACCTTCCGCCCGGGCCACGCCGACTACACCTACTGGCAGAAGTACGGCATCCGCGACTATCGCGGCGGCGGCCGGTCGTCGGCGCGCCTGACCGCGCCGGTGGTGGCCGCGGCGGCGGTGGCCAAGAAGTGGCTGCGCGAGAAGTACGGCACCGAGATCCGGGGCTACATGTCACAGCTGGGCGAGATCGCGGTGCCGTTCGCCAACTGGTCGCATGTGCCCGAGAACCCGTTCTTCGCGCCCAACGCCGACATCATCCCTGAGCTGGAAACCTATATGGACGCGCTGCGCCGCGACGGCGATTCGGTCGGCGCGCGCATCGAGGTGGTGGCCAGCAACGTGCCGGTCGGGCTGGGCGAGCCGCTGTTCGACCGCCTCGACGCCGACATCGCGCATGCGATGATGGGCATCAACGCGGTCAAGGGCGTTGAGATCGGCGCCGGCTTCGACAGCGTGTCGCAGCGCGGCAGCGTGCATGGCGACGAGCTGACCGCCGAGGGCTTCCGCACCAACAATGCCGGCGGCGTGCTGGGCGGCATTTCCACCGGGCAGGACGTCACCGTGTCGCTGGCGATCAAGCCGACGTCCTCGATCCGCACGCCGCGCGAGTCGATCGACAAGGCCGGCAACGCCGCCACGGTCGAGACCTTCGGGCGCCACGACCCGTGCGTCGGCATCCGCGCCACGCCGATCGCCGAGGCCATGCTGGCGCTGGTGCTGATGGACCACGCCCTGCGCCACCGCGCGCAGTGCGGCGACGTCAGGACCGACACGCCGCATATTCCGGCGCAGGCCGGCCAGACGCGCTGATCGCGCTGAGTTGGCCACCTTCCGTGGGGCTGGCGGCGCGACGGGCGCCGCTCGCCCGGACTATGCCCGCTTCGGGCTCTTCTACCTCGGCTACTACGGCTACGTCGGCGTCATCTCGCCGTATGTGAGCCTGTATTTCGCCGATCGCGGCTTCAACCCGGTGCAGATCGGCGTGCTGATGGCCAGCTTCCAGGTCAGCCGCATCGTCGGGCCCTACCTGTGGGGCTGGCTGTCCGACGTGATGCACACGCGCGTGCGCATCCTGCGCGTGAGCGCGTTCACCTCGCTGCTGGCGTTCCTGATGCTGCCCGGCGTGGGCAGCTACGGCGGCATGATGGCGATGATGCTGACGCTGAGCCTGCTCACCAGCGCGATGTCGCCGCTGGGCGATGCCCTCACCATCTCCACGCTGCGCCGCCATGGCGCCTTCGATCATAGCTACGGCCGCATCCGCATGTTCGGCTCGGTCGGCTTTATCGGCGCGGTGCTGGCCGGCGGGGCGCTGTTCGAGGCGGTTGGCATGCGTGCGTTCCCGTGGGTGGCCAGCGGCCTGCTGGCGATCCTGGCGGGCGTGGTGCTGACCATGCGCGATGCCGCCGACGAAGGGCCGCGCATGCCCGCGCCGCGCGCGCTGCCGCTGCTGCGCCGGCCTGACGTGGCGTGGTTCCTGGCGTCGGCCTTCCTGATGATGTTCGCGCATGCCGCGCTATACGTGTTCTATTCGCTGTGGCTGGAGAAGCTTGGCTACAGCAAGTTCGCCATCGGCGTGATGTGGACCATCGGCGTGGTCGCGGAGATCGTCTTCTTCTACTACCAGGGCCTGTTGTTCGCGCGCTTCGCGCTGCGCACCATCCTGGCTGGCACCTTTGTGCTGGCGGCGGTCCGCTTCGGCCTGACCGGCTACTTCGCGCAGTTTGCCTGGCTGATGGCGCTGGTGCAGGTGTTGCACGCGGCCACCTTCGCCGCGCACCACAGCGCCAGCCTGAAGCGGCTGCAGGCATGGTTCGCCGGCCCGTTGCAGGGGCGCGGGCAGGCGCTGTACACGGGCATTTCCTACGGCGTCGGCGGCACGCTCGGCGGGCTGGTGATGGGCTGGACCTGGAATGCGCTGGCGCCCCAACACACCTTCGGGCTGGCCGCCGTGGCCGCGGCGGCCGGCGCCTTCTGCGCGGCGATGAGCTTCCGCGCGGAGGGTGCGGCAGGCGGCGATGCGGCTCAGGCCAGCGCGGCGCAGACGCGCTCGGCGATCGCCAGCGACGAGGTCAGCCCCGGCGACTCGATGCCGAACAGGTGAACCAGCCCCGGCACGCCGTGCACGGCGGGGCCGTCGATGCGGAAGTCCGCCGCCAGCTCGTGCGGGCCGCTGATCTTGGGGCGGATGCCGGCATAGCCCGGCTGCAGCGCGCCGTCGGCCAGTCCCGGCCAGTAGCGGCGCACCTCGTCATAGAAACTGTCGGCATCGGCCGGGTCTACGCTGTACTCGATATCGTCGATCCAGCGCACGTTGGGGCCGAAGCGCGCCTGGCCGCCGAGATCCAGCGTCAGGTGCACGCCCAGGCCGGCGGCCTCGGGCACCGGATAGATCAGCCGTGAGAACGGCGCGCGTCCGGCCAGCGTGAAATAGCAGCCCTTGGCGTAGTACTGCGGCGGGATATGGGCTTCGGGCATGCCGTCGAGGCGGCGCGCCAGTTCCGGCGCGGTCAGGCCGGCCGAGTTCACCACCGTGCGCGCCAGCAGCGTGGTGGCGCCCCCATCTTCGCTGCCCACTTCCAGCCGAATCCCGTCCGCCGTGATCGCGCCGGCCAGCACCGGCGACTGCACCGCCAGCACCGCACCGGCGTTCTCGGCATCGCCCAGCAGCGCGGTCATCAGGCCGTGACTGTCGACGATGCCGGTGGAGGGCGACAGCAGCGCGGCATGGCATTGCAGCTGCGGCTCCAGCGCCTGCGCTTCGTCGCGCGAGAGCAGCCGCAGGTCGTCGACGCCGTTGGCCGCCGCCTTGGTGCGGATGCCGTCGAGCGTCGCCACCTGCGCCGCGCTGGTGGCGACGATCAGCTTGCCGCAGCGCTGGTGCGCCACGTGGTGCGTGGCGCAGTAGTCGTACAGCATGGCCTTGCCGCGCACGCACAGGTCTGCCTTCAGCGAACCGGCGGGATAGTAGATGCCGGCGTGGATGACTTCGCTGTTGCGCGCGCTGGTGATGGTGCCGAAGGCGTTTTCCGCTTCCAGGATGATCACCTCGCGGCCCTGCAGCGCGAGGGCGCGCGCGGCTGCCAGTCCTACGACACCGGCGCCGATGACGACGCAGTCCACCTTTTCCATGCTCGTTTCCTTGTTGCTGTGGTTTGTTGCAGTGCTGGTTGCCGTGTGGCGGGATTCAGCCCGCCAGGCCCAGCCGCGCGGCCGCCGCGGACAGGTGCCGTTGCGCGGCCTCGCGCGCCGCCGGGGCATTGCCGGCGGCGATCGCGTCGGCCAGCGCCGCGTGCTCGGTGTCGGCGGCGCGCGGGGCGCCGGTGGCGGCGCCGAGCCGCGCGGTGTTCTCCCACGCGCGCTGGCGTGCCGCCAGCATCTGCTGGCTGACGAAATCGGTCAGGCCGGTGAAGCAGGGGTTGTGTGCGGCCTCGGCGATGGCGTGGTGGAAAGCCATGTCGGCGGCGGCCGCGCTGGCCATGTCGCCATGGCCGTCGGCCTGCGCCTGCATGGCTGCGAGCGCGGCACGGATCGCGTCGACATCGGCCGTGGTGCGGCGCTCGGCCGCCATCTCGGCGCAGGCGGTCTCGACCACGCGGCGCAACTCGAACAGCTGCGCCAGCGTGGGCCCGCCGTCCGGCGCGCTCGCCACGCGCCAGGCCTGGCCGCCCGGGGTTTCCGAAACAAAGGCGCCAGAGCCCTTGCGCGTGACCAGCACGCCGTCGGCCTTGAGCTGGGCGATGGCTTCGCGCACGATCGGCCGGCTTACGCCGAAGGTGTCGGCCAGAGTGGCTTCGGCGGGCAGGCGTCCGCCCGCGGCGTAGCGGCCGGCGAGGATGTCGTCGTGCAAGGACTGGGCGATACGGCTGGCCAGCGAGGGCGGGCGGTGCAGGGTCATGGGCAGATATGTCAGGCTGTAAGACAGCTTTTGTGCGATTGTGGTACCGAAGTTGTCGCGAGTCAAGCTTTCCGCAATGGGCGGTGCTACACATGGCGGCCTAGACCCACCGGTATTTGCTTAACTTCTGCGGCCCGCGGCCGATAGAATCCGGATACAGGTGGCGGATGCTGCCCGGCACCTCCGCCGTGGGTTTGCCATGCTCCGCGCGCGGCGACAAACGCGGGGCCCTTTGCAAACAGCCATGATCCAGCTCACTCCCAACGATCTTCCGGTCGGACACCCGCTGCCCTGGTCGCTGCTCGACGGCGACGGCAACCTGGTGCTCGGCAGCGGCAGCGTCATTCCCGATGCGCGCGACCTCGCCCTGGTGTTCCGGCACGGCGTGCTCTGCCGCGCGGGTAATGGCAGCGAAAGCGACGACAGCGGCGATACTGATGCCGACACCGGCATGCGCACCGCGCCAGGGCCGGTTGGCCTGCAGGTCGGCACGCTGCTCCACATCAAGCATGAAGGCGAGTCCGCACGCGCCGCCGCCAGCCGCCTGATCGGCTTTATCGAGCAGGGGCTGTTCGTGACCTGGCCGCAACTGGGCGGGCGCGACCTGGCGCTGCAGGCGGGCGACACCGTGCTGCTGCGCGGCTTCTCCGGACAGGCGATCCACAGCTTTACCTCGACCATCACCGCGGTCTGCCGCAGCCCGTTCCGCTACCTGGTGCTGTCGGCGCCGACCAACTTGCACGCGACCCCGGTCCGCAAGGCGGCGCGCGTGCCGACGCGGCTGGCGGCATACCTGACCGAGCCTCCGGAAGACGACGACGGCGTTCATGGCGTGGCCGTCGCGGTGCGGGCGGGCACGGCGCGGCTGGCGCTGCTGTCCGACCTCAGCACCGGCGGTGCGCTGGTGCAGACCACCGCGCCGTCGCCCGCGCCGGGCAGCCGCGTGCGGCTGCGCTTCCAGCTCCGGGCCGCGTCGTTCGACAGCGAAGTCATCGTCGACGGCTGGGTCAGGGTGGCACCAGGCGCGGCCGGACAGGACGACGGCGATTTCCCTGCCTTCGGCGTGGCTTTCGACCTGCTGGCGGAGCGCGAGATGACGCTGCTGCAGTGCTACATCTACGAGCAGCTGCTATCCACGACGCGCCTGCCACTGTAGCCTGCGCGCAGCCCGCCAATAAAAAAACGGCACCGGGAAACCGGTGCCGTTCCATGCGCCGGGCGCTTGCGCGCCGGGGGCCTTACATGCCGACGTAGTTCGGACCGCCGCCGCCTTCCGGCGTGACCCACACGATATTCTGCGTGGGGTCCTTGATGTCGCAGGTCTTGCAGTGCACGCAGTTCTGCGCGTTGATCTGCAGCCGTTCCTTGCCCGAGGTCTCGTCCTGCACGAACTCGTACACACCCGCCGGGCAGTAGCGCGACTCGGGGCCGGCGAATTTGTCCCAGTTGATGCTGACCGGCACGCTGGCGTCCTTCAGCGTCAGGTGCGCCGGCTGGTTTTCCTCGTGGTTGGTGTTGCTGATGAACACCGAGCTGAGGCGGTCGAAGGTCAGCTTGCCGTCCGGCTTCGGGTAGGCGATCTTCTCGCACTCGGCCGCCGGCTTCAGGTACACATGGTCCGGCTTGACGCGGTGGATGGTCCAGGGCGGGTTGCGGATGCCCAGCTTGGGCAGCAGCCATTGCTCGATGCCGGTCATCAGCGTGGCGGTGGTGCGGCCCTTCTTGAACCACTGCTTGAAGTTCTTGGCCTGCAGCAGTTCCTTGTACAGCCAGCTCTGCTCGAACGCGGCGGGGTAGGCGGTCAGCTCGTCGTGCTGGCGGCCGCCCTGCAGCGCGTCATAGGCGGCCTCGGCGGCCAGCATGCCGGTCTTGATCGCGGCATGGCTGCCCTTGATGCGCGAGGCGTTCAGGTAACCGGCATCGCAGCCGACCAGCGCGCCGCCCGGGAACACGGTCTTGGGCAGCGACAGCAGGCCGCCGGCGGTGATGGCGCGCGCGCCGTACGACAGGCGCTTGCCGCCTTCGAAGTACTGGCGGATTTCCGGGTGCGTCTTGAAGCGCTGGAATTCCTCGAACGGCGACAGCCACGGGTTGGTGTAGTCCAGGCCGACCACAAAGCCGACCGCGACCTTGTTGTCTTCCATGTGGTACAGGAACGAGCCGCCGTAGGTGGCCGGGTCCAGCGGCCAGCCGGCCGTGTGCACCACCAGGCCGGGCTTGTGCTTGGCCGGGTCGATCTCCCACAGCTCCTTCAGGCCGATGCCGTAGCTCTGCGGATCCTTGCCGGCGTCCAGGCCGAACTTGGCGATCAGCTGCTTGCCCAGGTGGCCGCGCGAGCCTTCGGCGAAGATGGTGTACTTGGCATGCAGCTCCATGCCGAGCTGGAAGTTGTCGGTGGGCTCGCCTTCCTTGTTGATGCCCATGTTGCCGGTAGCCACGCCCTTGACCGAGCCGTCTTCGTTGTACAGCACCTCGGCGGCCGGGAAGCCCGGGAAGATCTCGACGCCCAGCGCCTCGGCCTGCTGGCCCAGCCAGCGCACGAAGTTCGACAGGCTGATGATGTAGTTGCCGTGGTTGTGGAAGCACTCCGGCAGCAGCGCCGGCGGCGTGCCCTTGGAGCCCGACTCGTTCAGGAACAGGAACTTGTCTTCACTGACCGGCTGGTTCAGCGGCGCGCCCAGCTCCTGCCAGTTCGGGATCAGCTCGTTGAGGGCGCGCGGATCCATGATGGCGCCCGACAGGATATGCGCGCCGGGCTCGGAACCCTTTTCCAGCACGCATACGTTGACGTCGCTGCCTTTCTCCTGCGCGAGTTGCTTCAGGCGGATGGCCGTGGCCAGGCCGGCGGGGCCGCCGCCGACCACGACCACGTCGTATTCCATGGCTTCACGCGGGCCGAACTGCTCCAGGAGCTGTTGCTGATCCATTGTCTCTAACCCTCTATTTCTTTGCTGCTAGCTATGCAATTGTGGGAAGTGCGGTGATCGTTCTGCTCGAACTTGAGCCGGCGGGGCACCGGAAGGGATTTTGACGGCTGTTTGCGGCCGATAGCCGGCCGGATCGCTCGTTTTCCCTCTTTCCCTTTGCAGGCCAAGTTCTTAGAATCTCCGGCATTGTCCGGGACTCGCCACCCACAGGCAAGGATTTTTTTGGAACGGTCGTTCTTTTTTCTGGTATGCCGCCTTCCGCACCCGAAGAGGCTGGAGGGGCGCCCGCACAAGAGGTCATCATGGGTTTGTCGATCAATCTGGAAGGCAAGGTAGCGCTGGTGACCGGCGCATCGAGCGGGCTCGGCTCGCGTTTTGCCACGGTGCTGGCCGCCGCCGGGGCCAAGGTCGTGCTGGCCTCGCGCCGCACCGAGCGCCTCAAGGAACTGCGTGCGGCGATCGAGGCCGAGGGCGGCAGCGCGCACGTGGTGCGACTCGACGTCACCGATCCAGACAGCATCCGCGCCGCCGTGGCGCATGCGGAAACCGAAGCCGGCTCGATCGACATCCTGGTCAACAATTCGGGCGTGTCGACCACGCAGAAGCTGACCGACGTCACGCCCGACGATTTTGATTTCGTCTTCGACACCAATACGCGCGGCGCCTTCTTCGTCGCGCAGGAAGTCGCCAAGCGCATGATCGCGCGGGCCAAGGGCGCCGAAAAGAACGGCACCCCGCTGCCGCAGGCGCGCATCGTCAATGTCGCATCGGTGGCGGGCCTGAAGGTGCTGTCGCAGATCGGCATCTATTGCATGAGCAAGGCGTCGGTGGTGCACATGACCAAGGCCATGGCGCTGGAATGGGCGCGCCACGGCATCAATACCAACGCGATCTGTCCCGGCTATATCGATACCGAGATCAACCACCACCACTGGGACTCGGACGCCGGCCAGAAACTGATCCAGATGCTGCCGCGCAAGCGCCTGGGCAAGCCCGACGACCTCGACGGCCTGCTGTTGCTGCTGGCTTCCGACCAGTCGCAATTCATCAATGGCGCGGTGATCACCGCTGACGACGGCATGGTCTGAGCCCGGCCGCCGGCGCCGCGCCGCCCGCTTGCCGCCCGCGCGCCACAAGCGTGCGGCGGAGCACCACCATTGGCCACCCCAGGGCTTTATCCGGTCCCCTTGGGGCGGGCTTTCGAGCGCGGCTTCCAGTTTCCAATCAAAGAAAGTTGATGCGCGGTGTGCCAGTCTTGGCATAATCCGCCATGTCTTTAGACTAAGTCTTTACATACAAGCAAAAAATGCCGCAGTGGCCGCCTGGCCCAAGCGGCCCTGGACCGGAGGCCGGGGAGATGGAGCAACAAGAAGAGGCACGGCGCAATGCCGTGCCGCAACACGTCGTCGATTCCGCGGTGATCCCGCGGGCGGCAGACGAAGCGCAGGACGCTGAATTCCGGGTTTCACCCCGCCTCGAGGACTGGATTGGCGTGATCGTGATGCTGCTGCTGGTCGGCATCACCTTCGCCAACGTGGTCGTCCGCTATTTCACCGACGAGTCGTTTGCCTGGACCGAGGAATTCTCGGTCTTCCTGATGATCGTGCTGGCGCTCGTTGCCGGCAGCGCCGCGGTGGCGCGCGATCGCAATATCCGCATCGAGTTCTTCTTTGAGCGCGGCAGCGCGGCGCGCCAGCGCCGGCTGGCGATCCTGTCGGCACTGGCGGTGGCTGTAATGTTCGTCGCGCTGGCGGTGCTGGGCGCGCGCATTACGTGGGATGAGTACACCTTCGGCGAAACCTCGCCCGGCATCGGCGTGCCGAGCTGGTGGTACTCGATCTGGCTGCCGGTGCTGTCGGCCGGCATCGCACTGCGCGCGCTGGGCCTGGCGTTGCGCAACGTGCGTGCTCTCAAGGCGCTGCATGAACAGAACCGGGTGGCGAAGGAGCGTTTGCAATGACGCTGGTTGCCATCATCCTGTTCGTGGTCTTTATCGGCCTGATGCTGCTGGGCGTGCCCATCGGCGTGTCGCTGGGGCTGGGTGGCCTGGTCGCGATCGGCCTGTCCAACCTGGACACCCAGATGTTCGGCCTGCTGGCCGTGCCGCAGAACTTCTACGCGGGGCTGGCCAAGTATCCGCTGCTGGCGATTCCGATGTTCGTGCTGGTGGGGTCGATCTTCGACCGTTCCGGCGTGGCGCAGCGGCTGGTGACCTTCGCCATTGCCGTGGTCGGGCGTGGACCGGGCATGCTGCCGCTGGTGGCGATCCTGGTGGCGATGTTCCTCGGCGGCATTTCCGGTTCGGGCCCGGCCAACGCGGCCGCGGTCGGCGGCGTGATGATCGCGGCGATGTCGCGCGCGGGCTATCCCGGCTCGTACAGCGCCGCGGTGGTCGGCGCGGCGGCCGCGACCGACATCCTGATCCCGCCGTCGGTGGCCTTCATCATCTACAGCGTGCTGGTGCCGGGCGCTTCAGTGCCGGCGCTGTTCGCCGCGGGCATGATCCCGGGCGTGCTGGCCGGCGTGGCGCTGATCGTGCCGGCGGTGTGGCTGGCGCGCAAGCACAACATGGGCGCCGCCGAAGCCGCGCTGCCGCGCCCCCCGTTCTGGAAGAGCCTGCGCGAAGCGGCGTGGGGCCTGGTGGCGCCGTTCCTGATCCTCGGCGGCATGCGCGCGGGCTGGTTCACGCCGACCGAAGCCGCGGTGGTGGCGGTGGTCTATGGCCTGTTCGTCGGCATGGTGGTGTACCGCAGCATCGGCATGCGCGACTTGTTCACGATCTTCCAGGAAGCGGCCGAGACCTCGGCGGTGATCCTGCTGGTGGTCGCGCTGGCCGGCATCTTCGCCTATGCGCTGTCGACGCTCGGCGTGATCGATCCGCTGGCGCAGGCGATCGCCAGCTCCGGGCTGGGCGAATACGGCGTGCTGGCGCTGATCGTGCTGCTGCTGATGACGGTTGGCATGTTCCTCGACGGCATCTCGATCTTCCTGATCTTCGTGCCGCTGCTGCTGCCGATCGCCAATGCCTTCCACTGGAACCCGGTGTGGTTCGGCGTGGTGCTGACGCTGAAGGTGGCGCTCGGACAGTTCACGCCGCCGCTGGCCGTGAACCTGATGGTGTCGTGCCGGATCGCCCGCGTGCGCATGGAAGAAACCGTGCCCTGGGTGATATGGATGCTGCTGGCGATGTTCATCGCCATGCTGATGGTGCTGGCCTATCCGCCGCTGGCGACCTGGCTGCCGGAGTACCTCGGCTATTGATCGCTGTTGACTTCATTTTGCATTCACAAACAAGAACTGACGATTCCCGAGAGGAGATGAAATGAAACGTCGTGCCCTGATGCTTGCAACGGCCGCCGCCATTGCCGCTTCCGCCTTCGCCCCCGCCGGCGCGATGGCCCAGACCTACAAGTCCGAGTACAAGATGTCGCTGGTGCTCGGCCCGGCCTTCCCGTGGGGCAAGGGCGGCGAGATCTGGGCCGACCTGGTCAGGCAGCGCACCAACGGCCGCATCAATATCAAGCTGTACCCCGGCACTTCGCTGGTGGCCGGCGACCAGACCCGCGAGTTCTCGGCGATCCGCCAGGGCGTGATCGACATGGCGGTCGGCTCGACCATCAACTGGTCGCCGCAGGTCAAGGAGCTGAACCTGTTCTCGCTGCCGTTCCTGATGCCCGACTACAAGGCGCTGGACGCGCTGACGCAGGGCGAAGTCGGCAAGTCGATCTTCTCCACGCTGGAGAAGGCCGGCGTGGTGCCGCTGGCCTGGGGCGAGAACGGCTTCCGCGAGGTGTCGAACTCCAAGCGCGAGCTGCGCAAGCCGGACGACCTCAAGGGCCTGAAGCTGCGCGTGGTGGGCTCGCCGCTGTACATCGAGACCTTCAACGCGCTGGGCGCGAACCCGACGCAGATGAGCTGGGCCGACGCGCAGCCGGCGATGGCCTCGGGCGCGGTCGATGGCCAGGAGAACCCGCAATCGGTGTTCGCCGCCGCCAAGCTGTACACGGTCGGCCAGAAGTTCGTGACCACCTGGGGCTACGTGGCTGACCCGCTGATCTTCGTGGTCAACAAGCAGATCTGGGAAAGCTGGACCCCGGCCGACCGCGAGATCGTCAAGCAGGCCGCCATCGACGCCGGCAAGCAGGAAATCGCGCTGGCCCGCAAGGGCCTGGCCGAGGCCGGTGCGCCCGCCTGGAAGGAAATGGAAGGCCATGGCGTCAAGGTCACGCACCTGACGCCGGCCGAGCATGACGCCTTCCGCAAGGCGACCGCCAAGGTCTACGACAAGTGGAAGAAGCAGATCGGCACCGACCTGGTGACCAAGGCCGAAGGCGCGATCGCCAAGCGCTAAGTCATGCAGCAGGCCCGCCAGCGTTGGCGGGCCTGTTGCTTTGGAGGCTGAGATGAAGCACGTTTATACGGTGGTCATGCCGATCCGGTGGGGCGACATGGATGCGATGGGCCATGTCAACAACACCGTCTACTTCCAGTACCTGGAGCAGGCGCGCATCGAGTGGTTCGCGTCGCTGGGGCGCGGCGGCAAGGATGCGCAAGGGCAGGGGCCGGTCATCATCAATGCGCATATGACCTTCCTGAAGCAGCTGCGCTATCCGGGCAATATCGAATGCCGCGTTTATGCGGGGCAACTGGGGCGCACCAGTTTCGAAACGCGCATGGAGATCCGGCGTACCGATCTGCCTGACGTGGTGTGGGCGGAGGGCGGGGCGAAGGTCGTGTGGTGCGATTATGCGGTGGAGAAATCGGTGCCGGTGCCGCCGGAGATCCGGGCGATTATCGAAGGCTAACCCTCAGTGGTTCACCAGCCGCTGCACCAGGTCCACCGACGTACTCGCCCCATACTTCTTCATCAGCCGCGCCCGGTAGATATCCACGGTGCGCGGGCTGATCGCCAGCAGCTTGCCGATTTGCTTGCTGGTCTTGCCTTCCACCAGTTGTGCCGCGATGTCGCGTTCGCGCGCGGTCAGCTCGGCCGTCACCTGCCGCTTCTGCGACAGGTCTTCAAAGGTCCAGATCCCCGCGCCCAGCGGCTGCGCGCGGTCCAGCGCGCGTCCGGTGACGTGGCACCAGAACAGTTCGCCGCCGGCGCGCTTCATGATGCGCTCGTCCGAATACATCCCGCGCTTGTTCATGATCGGCGCGATGCGGGCGCCGGTGCGCTCGAACTCGTCGGCGGTAGGGTAGAGTACCTGGAACGACTGGCCCAGCAGCGCCTCGCGCGTGGTGCCGAAAATCCGGCAGACTTCCTCGTTGCAGTCCTCGATCACGCGCTCGCGTGACAGCACCAGGCCCACGGGGGCGAGCTGGAAAGCGGTCTGGTAGTCGATGGCGGGCATCTACTTATGTATTTTTACGTAATGGCGTAGCCGGCGGGGCTTGCGTATGCTGTCGGTCGGACGATAAACGGCGCCCGTCATCGACTGCGCCGATTGTACCGTTACAATTTCCCTGCGTCGCCCACCGCACAAGCGGGCGGCGGAAGCACAACAGCGGAACCCCGAGGAACTACCGAGGAAGGAGCGAACATGAACAAGGTCTACGCCAGCGCCGCAGAAGCGCTTGCAGGCGTCGTCCGCGACGGCCAGACGATCGCCGTTGGCGGTTTCGGCCTGTGCGGCATCCCCGAGGCGCTGATCGCCGCGCTGCGCGACAGCGGCGTCAAGCAGCTCACCTGCATCTCCAACAATGCCGGCGTCGACGGCTTCGGCCTGGGCCAGTTGCTGGCCACGCGCCAGATCAAGAAGATGATCTCGTCCTATGTGGGCGAGAACAAGGAGTTCGAGCGCCAGTACTTGGCGGGCGAACTCGAACTCGAATTCACCCCGCAGGGCACGCTCGCCGAGAAGCTGCGCGCCGGCGGCTCGGGTATCCCGGCCTTCTTCACCAAGACCGGTGTCGGCACCATCGTCGCCGAAGGCAAGGAAGTCCGCGAATTCGATGGCGAGACGTACGTGATGGAGCGTTCGCTGACGGCTGACGTGGCGCTGGTCAAGGCATACAAGGCCGACAAGGCCGGCAACCTGGTGTTCCGCCGCACCGCGCGCAACTTCAACCCGATGTGCGCGATGGCGGGCAAGGTCACCATTGCCGAGGTCGAGCATATCGTCGAGACCGGTGAGCTGGACCCGGACGAGATCCACCTGGCCGGCATCTTCGTGAAGCGCCTGGTGCTGAACACCAATCCCGAAAAACGCATCGAGCAGCGCACCGTGCGCGCGGCCAGCTAAGGAGACGCATCATGGCATGGACACGTGACGAAATGGCCGCGCGCGCCGCGGCTGAGCTGCAGGACGGTTTCTACGTCAACCTGGGCATCGGCCTGCCGACGCTTGTGGCCAACTGGGTGCCGGAGGGCATGGAAGTGTGGCTGCAGTCGGAAAATGGCCTGCTCGGCATCGGCCCGTTCCCGACCGAGGAAGAAGTCGACGCCGACATGATCAATGCCGGCAAGCAGACCGTGACGACGCTGCCGGGCTCGTCGATCTTCTCCTCGGCCGATTCCTTCGCGATGATCCGCGGCGGCCACATCGACCTGGCCATCCTGGGCGCGATGCAGGTCAGCGAGAAGGGCGACCTGGCCAACTGGATGATCCCGGGCAAGATGGTCAAGGGCATGGGCGGCGCGATGGACCTGGTCGCCGGCGTCGGCCGCGTGGTGGTGCTGATGGAACACACCGCCAAGAAGAAGGACGGCACCGAGGACATCAAGATCCTGAAGCAGTGCAACCTGCCGCTGACCGGCGTGGGCGTGGTCAATCGCATCATCACCGACCTGGGCGTGATGGACGTGACTGCGGAAGGCCTGAAGCTGGTCGAAACCGCACCGGGCGTCAGCCGCGAGGAAATCCAGGCGAAGACCGGGGCGCCGTTGCTGTAAGCAAGCCTTCGGCCATTGCCTGACGGGCCCTGTGGCGCACTGCGCCACAGGGCTTTTTTCATTTGGTGTTGCCGACCACGCCGATCGGCCGTGCGGGCTAGCTCTATCGGCGAATGGCCCGCCGCCGCACAAGTCACTATGCTGGCCGCTTCCCGGCAGGCGTGGTCCTGCCAACCAAAGTCCTGACGGAAGGTACGCGATGCCGGCTTCTCCCACCCGATCCCTGCCACTGGTGTATGCCTGCTCTGGCTGCTCCAGCGTGGCGCAACTGGCCAATGCGTGCGCGGTGCGGCTGGACCGCAGCGGCCGCGCCGAAATGTCGTGCATCAGCGGCGTGGGCGGCGGCGTGCCGGCGCTGACGCGCGTGGCGCAATCGGGCCGGCCGATCCTGGCGCTGGATGGCTGCCCGCTGGCTTGCGTGCAGGCTTGCCTGGCAAACGTGGGCGTGGTGCCGGACCAGCACCTGGTGCTGAACCGGCTGGGGGCGGTCAAGCGGCAGCACGGTGAATGCACCGAGGGCGAGACCGAGGCGGTGTGGCGGGAAGTCGAAGCGGCTTTGGAAAGCCTTGCGGGGGTTTAGGGAAGGCCGGACGCGCGGCGGCGCATCCGGCAGGGCGGCGGGGCGGACGCCTTAGGCCGCCGGCTTGTTGTAGCGGGTGAACACCGAGGCCGCGCCGTCGGCCTTGACCAGCAGCACGTCGAACGGATCCTTGCGCGGCCCCTGTTCCATGCCCGGCGAGCCGACCGGCATGCCCGGCACCGCCAGCCCGACTGCCTTGGGTTTGGCGGCCAGCAGCTTGCGGATATCGGCGGCCGGCACATGCCCCTCGATCGCGTAGCCGCCGATGTAGCCGGTATGGCAGGAGCCGAAGCGCTCCGGCATGCCGAAGCGCTTGCGGTAATCGCCGGTATCCTCGACATCATGCACCGTCACCGTGAAGCCATTGGTGCGCAGGTGCTTGACCCATTCCTCGCAGCAGCCGCACAGCGGGCTCTTGTAGACGTCGATGGCAAGAGGCCTGGCCTGCGCGAAGGCATCGGCCGCAGGCCCCAGCGCGCCCACCGCGATCGTGCCGAGCGCCAGCGCGCCCAGGGTGCCGAGAAAACGTCGTCGTTGCATCGTAGATCCTTACTGCGCCACCCAGCCGCCATCCATGTTCCAGATCGCGCCGCGAACCTGGCGTGCCGCGTCGGACGACAGGAACACTGCCAGCGCGCCCAGCTCGTCGGGCGTCACGAACTCGCCCGAGGGCTGCTTCTCCAGCACCAGCTCGCGCTTGGCCTGCTCGACCGGGATGCCTTCCTTCTGCGCGCGGGCTTCGACCTGCTTCTGCACCAGCGGGGTCAGCACCCAGCCCGGGCAGATCGCGTTGGCGGTCACGCCGGTCTGCGCGGTTTCCAGCGCGGTCACCTTGGTGAAGCCAACGATGCCGTGCTTGGCAGCCACGTAGGCCGATTTCTGTGCCGACGCGACCAGCCCGTGCGTCGACGCCACGTTGATGATGCGGCCCCAGTTCTTCTGGCGCATGCCGGGCAGCGCCAGGCGCGTGGTGTGGAAGGCCGAGGTCAGGTTGATGGCGATGATGGCGTCCCAGCGCTCGGTGGGAAAGTCCTCGATGGGGGCGACGTGCTGGATGCCGGCGTTGTTGACCAGGATGTCGGCGCCGCCGAAGTCGGCCTGCGCATAGCGCATCATGTCCTCGATCTCTGACGCCTTGCTCATGTCCGCGCCGTGGTAGCCGACCTGGATGCCCTGGCCGGCCTGCGCGATCTCGTTCTTTGCGGCGTCCGCGTCACCAAAGCCATTGACGATGATGTTGGCGCCCTGGGCCGCCAGTGCCTTTGCGATGCCGAGCCCGATGCCGCTGGTCGAGCCAGTCACCAGAGCAGTCTTGCCTTTGAGCATGTAAGCCTCCGTCGAGAGAGATTCCACAGGAAGGAAAGGGCGGCCCGGGTGGCCCGGTCCGCCTGGTCTGGCACCGCCACGCACCGGCATGCATCGGCGCGCGGGCGCGTGCGGTGGCGCAGACAGTGTGCTGTGGCATTGTACCCGGTGCGGCGTACAATCCAGTTTTGCTCAACCACCGGCAGCGCCGCTTTTTCGCGGTCCCGGCCGGGTCCGTCAGGGAGTCCAGATGTCTGCCAGTCCGCGCCTCGGTTTTGTCCAGTGCATCAGTCCGGCGGGCTTGCACCGCATGGCCTACCACGAATGGGGGGATCCCGCGAATCCGCGCGTGCTGGTATGCGCGCACGGGCTGACGCGCACCGGCCGCGACTTCGATGCCGTCGCCAGCGCGCTGTGCGGCGACTATCGCGTGGTATGCCCCGACGTGGTCGGGCGCGGCCGCTCGGAATGGCTGGCCAATCCGGACAGCTACATCGTGCCGCAGTACGTGTCCGACATGGTCACGCTGATCGCCCGGCTCAATGTCGAGCGGGTGGACTGGTTCGGCACCTCGATGGGCGGGCTGATCGGCATGGGACTGGCGGGGCTGCCCAAGTCGCCGGTGCGCAAGCTGCTGCTGAACGACGTCGGCCCCAGGATCGCGCCGTCGGCGGTCGAGCGCATCGGTGCCTACCTGGGCCTGCCGGTACGCTTCAAGACCTTTGAGGAAGGGCTGGCATACCTGCAGACCATCAGCGCGTCGTTCGGCCGCCACACGCCGGAGCAGTGGCGCGAGCTGAACGCCGCCATCCTGAAGCCGGTGCAGGGCGGCGACGGCCTGGAATGGGGCTTGCATTACGACCCGCAACTGGCCGTGCCCTTCCGCAAGTCCACGCCGGAAGCGGTGGCGGCGGGCGAGGCCTCGCTGTGGCGCAGCTTCGAGGCCATCGAAGCCTCGGTGCTGGTGGTGCGCGGCGCGCAGTCCGACCTGCTGCTGCGCGAGACCGTCGCCGAGATGGTGGCACGCGGCAAGCATGTGAGCTCGGTGGAAGTCCCTGAAGTGGGGCATGCACCAACCTTTGTCGATCCGGCGCAGATCGCGATCGCCCGGCAGTTTTTTGTCGGGTGAGTTGGCGCGCATCGCGCGGCGGACCTGTATTTTTATCGATCAACGCATTGTCATGAGTAACCTTGAACTGAAGCGCGCCCACGTGGGCAAGCGTTTGTCCGAATATGCGGTCTACAACGGCGTGGTCTACCTGGCCGGGCAGGTGCCCGAGGTTGACCCTAAGGCCGATATCCGCGGCCAGACGCGCGAGGTGCTCGGCCATATCGACCGCCTGCTGGCCGAGGCCGGCAGCGACAAGACCCGCATCCTGTCGTGCCAGATCTTCCTCGCCAACGTCGACCTGATCGGCGAGATGAACGAGGTCTGGGACGCCTGGGTGCCGCAAGGCAACACGCCCCCGCGCGCCACGGTGGAAGCCCGCCTGGCCAATCCCGATTACCTGATCGAAGTGGTGGTGACCGCTGCGCTCAACTGATGCAGGCGTAGGGACATGGTGACGTCGACCGACCTGGCTGGCCGGATCGCAGGCATTCCGGATGCTGAACTGGTGGGCCGTGCGCTGGCGTACGTGCGCGAGCACGGCGCCGGCGTGGCGCTGCCTACGGGCGAGACGGTGCAGTCGCACGCTGAGGGGATGCTGCGCATCCTCGATGGCCTGCGCGTGGACGATGCCGCGCGCGCGGCCGCCTGCCTGTTCGGGCTGGCGGCATTCGTGCCCGACACCGAAGCCGAGATCGAGCCTCGCTTCGGCGAAGAAGTGGCGCGGCTGGTCAACGGTGTGCGGCAGCTGCTGCGCATCGGTGCCATCGCCGGCAATCGCCCCGATGTGGAAGCGGCCACGCCGTCGAAGAACGAGGCGCAGGCGCGCCACGAGCAGGTCGAGGCGCTGCGCAAAATGCTGCTCGCATTCGCGCAGGACATCCGCGTGGTGCTGGTGCGGCTGGCCTCGCGTCTGCAGACGCTGCGCTGGCTGGCCGAGACCAAGCACACGCCGACCGCCGGCGTGGCGCGCGAAACGCTCGACATCTACGCGCCGCTGGCCAACCGCCTCGGTATCTGGCAGATGAAGTGGGAGCTGGAAGACCTGGCGTTCCGCTTCGAGCAGCCCGACACCTACAAGCGCATCGCCAGGCTGCTGGACGAAAAGCGCATCGAGCGCGAAGGCTATATCGCCGGCGCCATCGCGCGGCTGCAGTCCGAGCTGACGGCCGCGGGCATCCGTGCCGAAGTGAGCGGCCGGCCCAAGCACATCTACAGCATCTGGAAGAAGATGCGCGGCAAGGAGCTGGATTTTGCCGACCTGTACGATGTGCGCGCCTTCCGCGTGATCGTCGACGATATCAAGGACTGCTATACGGTGCTGGGTATCGTCCACCATATCTGGCAGCCGATCCCGCGCGAGTTCGACGACTACATCTCGCGGCCCAAGGCCAACGGCTACAAGTCGCTGCACACGGTGGTGATCGGCGATGACGGCCGCGCCTTCGAGGTGCAGATCCGCACGCACGAGATGCACCACTTCGCCGAATACGGCGTCGCGGCCCACTGGCGCTACAAGGAAGCGGGCAGCAAGGGCTACGGTGGGCAGTTCTCCGCCAGCGAACGCTACGACGAGAAGATCGCCTGGCTGCGCCAGCTGCTGGCATGGAAGGACGATGCCGACCACAGCGTGGCGCATGACGAGTGGGAGCAGATCAAGCACGCGGCGATCGACGACCACATCTATGTGCTGACGCCGCAGGCGCGCGTGGTGGCGCTGCCGCAGGGCGCCACGCCGCTGGACTTTGCCTATTACCTGCACAGCGACCTCGGCCACCGCTGCCGCGGCGCGCGCGTGGACGGCACCATGGTGCCGCTGAATACCACGCTGAAGAACGGCCAGACCGTCGAGATCATCGCGGTCAAGCAGGGCGGGCCGTCGCGCGACTGGCTCAATGCGGAGCTTGGCTACCTGGCCAGCAGCCGTGCGCGCGCCAAGGTGCGGGCGTGGTTCAACGCGCTCGATTCGCAGGAGACCATCGCGCAGGGCCGCGCGCTGATCGACAAGACCCTGCAGCGCGAGGGCAAGACCGCGGTCAAGCTGGAAGATCTGGCCGCGCGGCTGAACTTCAAGACGCCCGACGACCTGTTCGCCGCGGTGGCCAAGGACGAGTTCAGCCTGCGCCATGTCGAGCATGCGCTGCGCCACCCGGAAGGCGAAATCCAGGCACCGCTCAGCGAGGAAGACGCCGTCACCAAGAAGAGCCGCGCCACCAGCGTGGCGCGCGGCGCCAAGAGCGGCGTGCTGGTGGTGGGCGTGGATTCGCTGATGACGCAGATGTCGCGCTGCTGCAAGCCGGCGCCGCCGGACGATATCGTCGGCTTTGTCACGCGCGGACGCGGGGTGTCGATCCATCGGCGCAACTGCCATACCTTCCAGCAGCTGTCGGCGCGCGCGCCGGAGCGGGTCATCCAGACCGAGTGGGGCAAGAAGAGCCATGCCGCGGTCTATCCGGTCGACATCCATGTCGAAGCCATCGACCGGCAAGGGCTGCTGCGCGATATCTCGGAAGTGCTGTCGCGCGAGAAGATCAACGTCACCGGCGTAAAGACGTTGTCGAGCAAGGGCGTGGCACGCATGCAGTTCACCGCGGAGGTATCGGAGGCCACGCAGTTGCAGCGCGCGCTGTCGCTGATCGAAGAGGTGCAGGGGGTATTGCAGGCAAAAAGAAAGTGATGCTATACTTGCGTCTTCGCTAGGCTCGTAGCTCAGCTGGTTAGAGCACCACCTTGACATGGTGGGGGTCGTTGGTTCGAGTCCAATCGAGCCTACCAACGAATTGCAGTAACAACGAAGTGCGGCAAGTCCGATTCAACCTGAAATGGAACGGAAAGGCATCATGTTCATGACACCGCGAACTACTACCGCTGGCAAGCGACAGTAGTCGAGGTGCGCCTTCCGACCCGGTTGAAACGGGTTTGACAAAGAGAAACGCGGCCTTGGCCGCGTTTTTTTTCGCCTGTCGCCTGCCAGCAGCCTGATAAGCTGCCGCTCTCGCGCGCTTCGGCGGAGCCATGTGTGCGGCAAAAAGCAATCGAACAATCGCCGGGTCGCGCAGCCGCGGACCGGTGCCCGCAAGATGCAGTTTGATCCGCCCGGCCCATGCGCAGCGCGCCGCCGGCGGAATCCTGGAGAGTCCAAATGATCGCAATCACGCTGCCGGATGGGTCCCGCCGCGAGTTTCCGGGCCCGGTGACGGTTGCCGAAGTGGCGCAGAGCATCGGCTCCGGCCTGGCCAAGGCCGCGCTGGCCGGCAAGGTGGACGGCAAGCTGGTCGACACGAGCTACAAGATCGAAGACGACGCCCAGCTGGCCATCGTCACGGACAAGGACGCCGACGGCGTCGACGTCATCCGCCACTCCACGGCGCACTTGCTGGCCTATGCCGTCAAGGAACTGTATCCGGAAGCGCAGGTTACGATCGGGCCGGTGATCGAGAACGGCTTCTACTACGACTTCGCCTACAAGCGTCCCTTCACGCCGGAAGACCTCGCGGCCATCGAGAAGAAGATGACGGAACTCTCCCGCAAGGACGAGAAGGTCACGCGCGAGGTGTGGAACCGCGATGAGGCAGTGGCGCTGTTCGAGTCGATGGGCGAGAAGTACAAGGCAGAGATCATCGCCTCGATCCCGGCCGACCAGGAAATCGGCCTGTACCGCGAAGGCAATTTCGTCGACCTGTGCCGCGGCCCGCACGTGCCGTCGACGGGCAAGCTCAAGGTCTTCAAGCTGATGAAGGTGGCCGGCGCCTACTGGCGCGGCGACTCCAGCAACGAGATGCTGCAGCGTGTCTACGGTACGGCCTGGGCCAGGAAGGAAGACCAGGAAGCCTACCTGCACATGCTGGAAGAGGCCGAGAAGCGCGACCACCGCAAGCTGGGCAAGACGCTCGACCTGTTCCACCTGCAGGAAGAGGCGCCCGGCATGGTGTTCTGGCACCCGAAGGGCTGGCAGGTGTGGCAGGCCGTCGAGCAATACATGCGCGGCCGCCTGGGCGACGCCGGCTATGACGAAGTGCGCACGCCGCAGGTGATGGACCGTTCGCTCTGGGAAAAGTCCGGCCACTGGCAGAACTACAAAGAGAACATGTTTGTCACGGAGTCGGAAAAACACGACTACGCGATCAAGCCGATGAACTGCCCGGGCCACGTGCAGATCTTCAATCACGGCCTGCGTTCGTACCGCGACCTGCCGCTGCGCCTGGCCGAGTTCGGCGCCTGCCATCGCAACGAGCCTTCGGGCGCGCTGCATGGCCTGATGCGCGTGCGCGGCTTTGTGCAGGACGATGCCCACATCTTCTGCACGGAAGAGCAGATCGTCGCGGAAGCGAAGGCCTTCAATGAACTGGCGTTCTCGGTCTACGACGACTTCGGCTTCAAGAACGTTTCGGTGAAGCTGTCGCTGCGCCCCGACCAGCGCGCCGGCTCGGACGAGGTCTGGGACCACGCCGAGGAAGGCCTGCGCCTGGCGCTGCGCGCCTGCGGCGTGGAATGGGAGGAGCTGCCGGGCGAGGGCGCATTCTATGGCCCGAAGGTCGAGTACCACATCAAGGACGCAATCGGCCGCTCGTGGCAATGCGGCACGTTGCAGCTCGACCTGGTGCTGCCGGAGCGCCTGGGTGCCGAGTACGTCTCCGAGGACAACTCGCGTAAGCGCCCGGTCATGCTGCATCGTGCGATCCTGGGCTCCTTCGAGCGCTTCCTGGGCATCCTGCTGGAAAACCATGCCGGCGCGCTGCCCGCCTGGCTGGCCCCGGACCAGGTCGTGGTCATGAATATTGCGGATTCGCAGGCAGAATACGCCGAAAACGTCGTGCAATTGCTGCAAAAACAAGGGTTTAGGGCCAAGGCCGATTTGCGCAACGAGAAAATTACGTATAAAATCCGCGAGCATTCCCTTCAGAAGGTTCCCTACCTGCTAGTGGTGGGCGACAAGGAACGGGATGCCAATCAAGTGGCCGTGCGTGCCCGTGGCAACGTGGATCTGGGTGTGATGCCCGTCTCCGCGTTTGTTGAGCGTCTGCAACACGACGTCGCCAGCAAAGCCTGAGGGTGGTGAGCACGGCTTGTTTTTTTGTCTTCTTGAGGTAACGCAACATCGCTACGGACAAAGGTCATCGCATCAACCGGGAAATCAGCGCGCCTGAATTGCGCCTGGTAGGGGTTGATAACGAGCAGCTCGGCATCGTCAAGTTCATGGACGCTCTGCGGCTGGCTGAGGACAAGGACTTGGACCTGGTGGAGATCGCGCCCAACGCGACTCCGCCCGTCGCCCGGATCATGGATTACGGGAAGTTCAAGTACGAGGAAGCCAAGCGCGCCCACGAGGCCAAGCTGAAGCAGAAAATCATCCAGGTCAAGGAAGTCAAGTTCCGGCCGGGTACGGATGATGGCGACTACAACGTCAAGCTGCGCAACCTGAAGCGCTTCCTGGAAGATGGCGACAAGACCAAGATCACGCTGCGGTTCCGTGGTCGCGAGATGGCCCACCAGGAAATCGGCGCGCGCATGCTCGAACGCCTGAAGGCGGATCTGGAAGAGATCGGCCAGGTCGAGCAGATGCCGAAGATGGAAGGGCGCCAGATGGTGATGGTGCTCGCCCCCAAGAAGAAGAAGTAATTCTTGCGCGGTGCAGCGGCCGGGATGCCAGCGCATTCCGGCGTTGCTTCGTGCGGAAGTCGCGCGCGCCCGCAAGGGCGTCGTGCAACAACAAGTGGATGCGGGTCTTGCAAGCGTCGGCGTGAGCCGGCCACCTGCATGCATGTCATATGAGCTGGAGTTTTTCATGCCGAAGATGAAGACGAAGAAAAGCGCTTCCAAGCGCTTTACTGCCCGTCCGAACGGTTCGTTCAAGCGTGGCCAGGCCTTCAAGCGTCACATCCTGACCAAGAAGACCACCAAGAACAAGCGTCAACTGCGCGGTACTCAGGACGTCCATGAGACGAACCTGAAGTCGGTGCGCGCGATGATGCCTTACGCATAACCCCTGACGATAACGAAAGGAGAATTACATGCCTCGAGTAAAGCGTGGGGTCACTGCACGGGCCCGTCACAAGAAAGTCATCGACGCTGCCAAGGGTTACCGCGGCCGTCGCAATAATGTCTATCGCATCGCCAAGCAGGCGGTCATGCGTGCTGGCCAGTACGCGTACCGCGATCGCCGCAACAAGAAGCGCGTGTTCCGCGCCCTGTGGATTGCGCGTATCAATGCCGCGACGCGTGAGCATGGCATGACCTACAGCGTGTTCATGAACGGTCTGAAGAAGGCCTCGATTGAACTGGACCGCAAGGTGCTGTCGGACATGGCTATTCACGACAAGCCTGCCTTTGCCGCCATCGTCAACCAGGTGAAAGCCACCGTTGCCTGATGCCGGCTGCGGCGGCGCGTAAGCGCCGCCGGGCAAGCACCGACCGCAAGGTCGACCGCCGACCGCAAGGTCCGCTGAAACGGGGCTCCTCACCGAGCCCCGTTTTTATTTGCAGTTCCGGATGCCGTCTTGCGTTTGTTATCGAGACGGCATCCGGAAACGCATACCGCACGCAGTGCCAACCCACGTCGCGCCGGCTTTGTTTTTTGACATTGTTCCGCCGACGTCAGAACACTCCACGACCGCCGCCATGTCTCAGGATCTGGACCAAATCGTCGCTGACGCCCAGGCCGCTTTCGCCGCCGCCAATGACAACGCCACGCTGGAAAACGAAAAGGCCCGCTTCCTGGGCAAGACCGGCGCGCTGACCGAACTGCTCAAGGGCCTCGGCAAGCTCGACCCGGAGACCCGCAAGAGCGAGGGCGCGCGCATCAACCAGGTCAAGCAGCAGGTGGAAGCCGCGCTGCAGGCGCGACGCCAGGCGCTGGCCGACGCGCTGATGAACGCGCGCCTGGCCGCCGAAGCCATCGACGTCACGCTGCCGGGCCGCGCGGTCGCCCGCGGCAGCCTGCATCCGGTGATGCGCACGTGGGAGCGTGTCGAGCAGATCTTCGGCTCGATCGGCTTCGACGTGGCCGACGGCCCCGAGATCGAAACCGACTGGATGAACTTCACCGCGCTGAACAACCCGGACAACCATCCGGCGCGTTCGATGCAGGACACCTTCTACGTCGATGGCCGCGACAGCGACGACAAGCTCCTGCTGCTGCGCACGCACACCAGCCCGATGCAGGTGCGCTACGCCAAGATGCACGTGGAGAAGTACGCGGGCAAGGCGATGCCGCCGATCAAGGTGATCTGCCCGGGCCGTACCTACCGCGTCGACAGCGATGCCACGCACTCGCCGATGTTCAACCAGGTCGAAGGCTTGTGGATCGGCGAGGACGTCAGCTTTGCCGACCTGAAGGGCGTGTACACCGATTTCCTGCGCAAGTTCTTCGAGCGCGATGACATCCAGGTGCGCTTCCGCCCGTCGTACTTCCCGTTCACCGAGCCGTCGGCGGAAATCGACATGGCCTTTGGCAATGGGAAATGGCTGGAAATATCCGGTTCGGGCCAGGTGCACCCGAACGTGCTGCGCAACATGGGCCTCGATCCCGAGCGCTATATCGGTTTCGCGTTCGGCTCCGGCCTCGAGCGCCTGACCATGCTGCGCTACGGCATCAACGACCTGCGCCTGTTCTTCGAGGGCGACGTGCGCTTCCTGCGCCAGTTCGCTTGACGCGGGACTGATTCAGCCGCCGCATCACTCGTCACCGACTACACAGAATACTTACCGGATCAGAAGCGCCATGCAATTCTCGGAATCCTGGCTTCGCACCTTCGCCAACCCTGAAAAGATCTCCACCGACGCGCTGTCGCACAGCCTGACTATGGCCGGGCTGGAAGTGGAAGAGGTGGGCCCGGTCGCGCCGCCGTTCGACAAGGTGGTGGTCGCGCACGTGCTGTCGACCGAGCGCCATCCCAATGCCGACCGCCTCAACGTGTGCCAGGTCGATGCCGGCACCGGCGAGACCCTGCAGATCGTCTGCGGTGCGCCCAACGTCAAGCCCGGCATCAAGGTGCCGTGCGCACTGGTCGGCGCGGTGCTGCCGCCGGCAGAGGACGGCGGCCAGCCGTTCGAGATCAAGGTCGGCAAGCTGCGTGGCGTGGAGAGCTACGGCATGCTGTGCTCGGCGCGCGAACTGAAGCTGTCCGAGGAGCACGGCGGCCTGCTGGTGCTGCCGGAAGACGCGCCAGTCGGCCAGAACATCCGCGAGTACCTGGACCTGGATGACCAGGTCTTCGTCATCAAGCTGACGCCCAACAAGGCGGACTGCCTGTCGATCCACGGCGTCGCGCGCGAAGTGTCGGCGCTGACCGGTGCCGCGCTGAACCTGCCCGACATGAAGCCGGTGCCGGTGACGATCCAGGACAAGCTGCCGGTAAAGGTGTCGGCGCCCGACCTGTGCGGCCGTTTCTCCGGCCGCGTCATCCGCGGCGTCAATGCGCGTGCCGTCACGCCGCTGTGGATGGTGCAGCGCCTGGAGCGCTCGGGCCAGCGCAGCGTGTCCGCGCTGGTCGATATCTCGAACTACGTGATGCTGGAGCTGGGCCGTCCGTCGCACGTGTTCGACCTGCACAAGATCCACGGTGGCCTGGACGTGCGCTGGGGCCGCAAGGGCGAGCAGATCAAGCTGCTGAACGGCAACACCATCGAGGTCGACGAACAGGTCGGCGTGATCGCCGACGAGAAGGAGATCGAGAGCCTGGCCGGCATCATGGGCGGCGACAGCACCGCCGTCACGCTGGACACCACCGACATCTACCTCGAAGCCGCATTCTGGTGGCCGGCCGCGATCCAGGGCCGCAGCCGCCGCTACAACTTCTCGACCGACGCCGGCCATCGCTTCGAGCGCGGCGTGGACTACGCCACCACGGTCGAGCATATCGAGCGCATCACCGCGCTGATCCTCGAGATCTGCGGCGGCCAGGCCGGCCCGGTGGACGACCACGTGGTCAACCTGCCCGTGCGCAAGCCGGTCAGCCTGCGCGTGGCGCGCGCCGAGCGCGTGCTCGGCATCGAGCTGTCGCCGGCCGCCATCGCCGACGTGTTCCAGCGCCTGCAGCTGCCGTTCACGCGCGTGCAAGGCGCCGAAGGCGACGTGTTCGAGGTCACGCCGCCGAGCTACCGCTTCGACGTCGAGATCGAGGAGGACCTGATCGAGGAAGTCGCGCGTATCTACGGCTTCGAGCGCATCCCGGCGCGTCCGCCGATCGCCGAAAGCGAAATGCGCCCGACCAACGAAGCCCGCCGCTCGACGCATGTGGTGCGCCACGCGCTGGCTGCGCGCGACTACCAGGAAGTCATCAACTTCGCCTTCGTCGAAGAGAAATGGGAACGCGACTTCGCCGCCAACGACAAGCCGATCCGCCTGCTCAACCCGATCGCCAGCCAGCTGGCCGTGATGCGTTCGTCGCTGGTCGGCGGCCTGGTCGACAAGGTGCGCTACAACCTGAACCGCAAGGCCGCGCGCGTGCGCATGTTCGAGGTGGGCCGTGTGTTCCATCGCGACGAGAACGTGCAGGACGGCGGCCTGACGGTGGCCGGCTACCACCAGCCGATGATGGCCGCGGGCATCGCCTACGGCCCGGCGTTTGAAGAGCAGTGGGGCATCGCCACGCGCAACGTCGACTTCTTCGACGTCAAGGGCGATGTCGAGGCACTGTTCCATCCGCGCGTGCCGCGCTTCGAGCCGGTGTCGCACCCGGCGCTGCATCCCGGCCGCGCCGCGCGCGTGCTGGTCGATGGCAAGCCGGTTGGCGTGGTCGGTGAACTGCATCCGCGCTGGTTGCAGGAATACGAGCTGCAGCACGCGCCGGTGCTGTTCGAACTGGAGCTCGACGCACTGCGCGAGACCGGCCTGCCCACGTACACCGAAATCTCCAAGTTCCCGGCCGCCGTGCGCGACCTGGCCGTGGTGGTGAAGCAATCGGTACGCGTGCAGGACATGCTCGACACCATGCGCGCGGCGCTGGAAAAGCAGGGCTATGGCCGCTTCTGCCAGAGCCTCGCGCTGTTCGACGAGTTCCGTCCCAAGGCCGCTTCGGCCGCCATCGGCGCGGACGAGAAAAGCCTTGCGTTCCGGGTGACCTTGCAAGATACTGGGTCGACCCTCCAGGACGAAACCGTCGACAGCGCAGTGCGCTCCATGGTCGACGCGCTGACAGAGGCCTTCCAGGCCCGGCTGCGTGGCTAGACTGACGCTACTAGCGACGGCTTACGATAAACAAGGGCGCCCGGGCCTTGCCCCGGGCGGATCGCCAGACAGACACTAGAGCGATCGACATGAATGATCGAGACGCGAATTCCATGACCGCTGCAGCACTGGGTGACATGAGCGACCGGCAGGCTTCCACCCTTGACGACGCGACGCCGGATACCCGCGCGCCCGAAGTTCCCACGCTGACCAAGGCCGAACTTGCCGAGATGCTGTTCGACCAGGTCGGCCTGAACAAGCGCGAATCGAAGGACATGGTCGAAGCTTTCTTCGACGTCATCCGCGAAGCGCTGGAGCAGGGCGACAGCGTCAAGCTGTCCGGCTTCGGCAATTTCCAGTTGCGTGACAAGCCGCAGCGTCCCGGCCGCAATCCCAAGACCGGTGAAGTGATTCCGATCACCGCGCGCCGGGTCGTGACGTTCCACGCCAGCCAGAAGCTCAAGGGCCTGGTGGAAGAGCGCGCGGACATCGCCGGCTGACGCTTCGCCACGTCACGCATCACCCGAAAGGCGGATTGCCTCCGCAGGCCTGCATCGGTATCCTTCTGGGCGCGCAAAACCCTGCGCGCCAACCTCATGGCCGGCATGGCCTGACGCTCGTCTACACACTGCATGTCGGACAAATCCAGCGAACGCATCGCGTTGCCGCCGATCCCGGCCAAGCGCTACTTCACCATCGGTGAGGTGAGCGAGCTTTGCGCCGTCAAGCCGCATGTCCTGCGCTACTGGGAGCAGGAGTTCACGCAGCTCAAGCCGGTCAAGCGCCGCGGCAACCGCCGCTACTACCAGCACCATGAGGTGCTGCTGATCCGGCGCATCCGCGAGCTGCTGTACGAGCAAGGCTTCACCATCAACGGCGCGCGCAACCGGCTCGACGAAGGCCGTCATCACACTGCCGCCGCGGCGGAACCCGCTGACGAACGCCGCGAGGAAAGCCCGGCAGCCTTGTCGATCGATGTAGCCGGTCTGCGCAACGAACTGGTCGAGGTGCAGCACCTGCTCGCGCAGCTGCGCGAGATCGCGAAGCCCGGATAATTTGTGCTTCCGGAGCTAGTCATACGGGAAATGCTTCTGATATAATCTTCTTCTTTCGGGGCGTAGCGCAGCCTGGTAGCGTACCTGCATGGGGTGCAGGTGGTCGGAGGTTCAAATCCTCTCGCCCCGACCAGAACAAGAAACCCGCTTGGTGAAAGCCAAGCGGGTTTTTTCTTTGCGAGTCATCGCCTGCAATGATCCGATTTCGTTTGCCATGGCTTGCATCGCATTGCCATGCGTCCGCATCGGGGCGCACGGATGTGACGAGGCGTAACGCTTTGATACAGCCGCTGGCAGCGGCTGTTGTTATGCTCGGTCATCCCCTGCGCAGGTCGTTCCCATGGCACGCATACACCTTACCCCTATCGTCATCTTCTCCTGCCTGATTGGCTCACCGGTTTCCCATGCCGGCGGCGAGTACAAGGAGAAATTCCGCAGCGGCCCCTGCAAGATCGAGCGCGAGGTCAAGCGGGATGGCGAATACAAGGAAGAGCGCAAGTGCAAGGGCGGTCCGCGCGGCTATGAGCACAAGGAAAAGTATCGCGACGGTCCGTGCCTGATCGAGCGTAAATGGGATGAGGACGGAGAGTATGAAGAGAAGGTTGAATGCAAGCGTTCATGAACGCGACCTTCGCCGCAACCGTTTCCGCATTACGCGTGTAGTGAATGTTCTGGCTGCGGCCATGGCATGACCGGACGATGGCGTCCTTCCTGCTTTAGTCCTGTTTTTAGTCCCGTTTTTAGTCCTGATTACGACGGAGGACGGATCGCGTCTTCTTGCGACGCAAACCGCTGGCGCCCGCCGGTGCCGCCTTCCGATTCGCTTGCTCACTCGGGCTCGGCGCGGTATGCGGACCAGTAGTAATGCGTGTACCGGCCATGGCGTGCCTGCTTCCTTTCGATAAACAGCCGCACGGTGCCGGCATGGCCGGCTTCGAGCAGCACTTCGCGGTGGGCGGGACCGTCGCGCGTGGCGGGGCCAAGCGTACCCAGCGCGGCGGCAATGTAGTGGCCGGGGATGCGGCCCAGGATGCCGTTGGCCCCGGGGACGGGGTAGCTGTCGGGTGCCGCTGCCGGCACGTGGCAGCGGGACGCGCGCTTGTTGTTGCCCATCGGTCAGGGCCTGCCAGGACTGATGCTGACGCCGTCCCGGGTCAGGTCCAGCAGCGGCAGGTGGCCGTAGGCGCGCAGCCGGCGGATATCCTCGCGCGCCGAGGCCGGCAGGCCGGGGCGGCAGGTCAGCGCGCGTGAGCTGATCTGGAAAATGCCGCAGCTGGGGCAGGTGTAGCGGTAGCTGCGCGGCGCGGCACGCAGGCGCTCGGCAGCGGCGCCGCAGACGGGGCAGTTGGCGGGTTCGGGTGACATAGGGCGCACAGAAGAAGTACTGTATGGATATACAGTATAGCGCTCTGTGCGGACTGTCGGAGGAAAAAGCGGTGGGCTACCCGGGTTCTTTGCCGATGGGCGCGCGCGGTGACGGCGTAGACTGGCGCCGCAGTGCTGACGGCCCGCCCGCAGCCCGCCGCGGTGGGCTGTTTTTTTGCCGCGCGCTATCGCGAGAGCCGGCGCAGCAGGGCGTCGTGCCCGCTTGCCAGGCCCGCAAGCGCGGCTGCATCGGCCAGTTCGAACTCGCTGAACTGGAAGGCCGGCGCCACGGTGCAACCGACCAGCGCAAAGTCGACGCCGTCGCCAAGGTCCACGCGTTCCGCGGCGAACCATCGGCCCGCGGGCACCATCGCCTGGAATGACGCACCGTCGTGGCGCAACGGATCGCCGAGACGCTGCGTGACGATGCCGCCGTCGGCGATGCTGTGCACGTCTACCGGCGACCCGGCGTGGAAATGCCACAACTCGTCGGAACAGATGCGGTGCCATGCGGAAAAGTCGTTGCCGCACAGCATGTAGTAGATCGCGGTGCTGGCTTCGCGCGTACGCTGGTCGGCGCACACGACGCGTTTTTCGCTGCGGTAGGTTTCGCGGTAGAAGCCGCCTTCCGGGTGCGGCTTTAGTTCAAGCGTGCGGATCAGTTCGTTGGCGGCAAGGCTGCGGTCTGGCATGTCGGTGTCGGCAGGGCATGGCGGGCGGAAGCGATAGCTTAAAGCAGGGCGAAGCGTGCCTGCGCGGGGCCGACCAGCGCAGGGCGGCTGACCGGATAGCGGTGATGCGTGCCGTGCGCTTCGAACGAGAGAAAATCGGGCGTCCAGCGCAGCGACCACAGCAGGTTGGGCTCGATGCCGTGGACGATGATGGCGCCGGCGTCAATGCTGACGCTGCCGCAGGGCAGGCGCAGGGATTCGGCATCGTCGCCGAAATAAAAGGCCTCGAGCAGGATGGAATCGGACTGGTACAGGGGCATTATGGCAAGGACCATGCGGCAGCGCGGCCAGATGCAGGACGCCTGCTGATTACTGTATGAATATACAGTATAGTCGCCGGCCGCGGTCTGGTCACGTTCCGAATTCTTATTTCAGCGCACCGCGCGCCGCCAATGGCCTTCTTCCGGATTGGTATAACCTTCTGAAAGCAATACCGCGCACGCTGCCGGCGGTCTTGCGCGGGTGACAGGATGACCGGCAGGAGGCCGCTGACAGGGAATGCCGATGGCGCAGTGTAAAAGCAGGGCTTGCTGGTTTGGCCTGGGCGTGGCCATCGGTGCGGCGCTGGGCGGTGCCTGCGCGGCGTTGCTGCGGGCAAGTCCGGCGCGAGGCAGGCCGGAGCCGCGTGTGGACGCGCCGGTGGTGCCATCCAATGCCACCGCCGATCGCGCGCTGACCGATGACGCGACCGACGTGGTCGAGTATCGCGGCTTTGTCATCCACGTGTTCTGCCACGCGCTGGGGCCGGGACGTTTCAAGGCGTTGTGCGATATTTGGGAGTCCGGCGCCGTCGTGCTGGAAGGCGGCGCGCCGCCGACCACGCACGCCACGCCGGAGGATGCCCGCGCCGCGGCGATTTCATGGGCGCGGCAGTGGGTGCAACGCAATGGTTGAGCGGGCCGCTATTGGGCCCTTAATTTTCAATTTTCAGGAGAGTTCATGTTTGTTTGTGGGAACCAGGCTTGCGGCGCGCGCTGGGAGCCGGACGAGGTGCAGATCCGCAACGAAGGGCAGGGGCCGGTATTCCGCTGCCCGCAATGCGGCGCCCGCAACTATGTCGAAGCCCGCACCGCGCGTGACGGCACCACGGTCTATCGGCAGGTAGCCGCGAAGCCGGCAGCGCGCTAGCTGTATCGGCGCGGCGAGCCTGTGCAGAACCCCACGCATGTGGGGTCAAATTCACATGGCTGCCGACTTAAGCTCCATTGGGCGAGACCGTTAAACACAAAATGGACTTTGCCGACTTCCCTCAAGATTCCGCTTCCAATGCTGAACGCATGGGCTGGGCGAACGCTTCCCCGGAAGTCATCGCCAAGGTATTGAATTCGGCGCTGGCGGCGCAGGACCTGTCCGGGTTTGCCGCACTGCTGTCGGATATTGCGCGCGACCGCGGCCTGAAGGGGCAGCGCGCCGCGCACCAGTCGATCTACGACATGCCTTACGCCAGCCTGCTGCCCCGGCAGAAGCACCTGTTGTCAGATGCCTTCGAGCTGCTGGTGCTGCTCGGGCTGGAGCTGCGCGCCCGCCGGGACGATGACGGTCTCGACACCGACCTCGACGGCGATGACGACAGCGGCGACGAAGGCAGCGCGGACGAATAAGCGCGCCTCGCCCGCGCCACGCATGGCGCGCTAGCCGCGCTCGAGCATCCCGATCTCGCGCACCGCGACCGACAGCATCGACAGTCCCGCCGCACCCGATGCGCGCTGGTCGGCCAGCATGCGCGTAAAGCGTTCCAGCGCGCCATGGCGGCTGGCACGCCAGGCATCGATCATCGCTTCCGGCGATTCCAGTTCTCCCTGCTGCGACAGCACGCTGACCGTCAGCGCACGCTTGAGCCGGCCCAGGTCTTCGAGCGTGGTGGTGCGCGCCAGCAGGTCCCAGTGCGTGTCAGAAGGCAGCGCCAGCGCACGCTCGCGCAGCCAGCTGAAGCTCAGGTGGCTGTCCAGCGCGAAATACACGCCCGCAACCAGGTCGAGGCTGCGCTCGCACGCGTTGGCCACTTCGGCGATATCCAGCGCCGCCGCCGAGATCTCGCTGCCGGCAACGCGCAAGGCGAGCGCCTCGTCGACACCTGCATCGGAAAAGGTCCTGGCATGCTCCGCCAGCGCCGCCGCATCGGCGGGCGGCAGCAGCTGGGGCAACTGCGGCACCAGCCACTGCGCCGCCTGCGTAAAGCGCGCCAGCTCGGCGCTGGCCTGGCCGCCGCTGCGTAGATAGCGGATAAACCACAGGCAGGCCCGCTCCAGCAGCACCGCCACCTGGCCGAACATGCGTGCCTGCTCGGCATCGGGCACGCGGTTGTCCAGCGCATCGATCTCCTGCCACAGCGCGGTCAGCCCGAACACGTCGCGCGCAATCAGGCAGGCGCGCACGATGTCGGCGGGGCGCGCGTCGGTTTCTTCCATGATCCGGTGCACGAAGGTAGCGCCGATGCGGTTGACCAGCATGTTGGTCAGGTGCGTCGACAGGATCTCGCGCCGCAGCGGGTGGCGATGCATGGTATCGCCATGGCGCTGGCGCAGCGGCACCGGGAAGTAATCGGCCAGCAGGCCGCCGACCAGCGGGTCTTCGGGCACGTCGGAATCGAGCAGCGCGTCGTACAGCCACATCTTGCTGTAGGCCAGCAGCACCGCGCGCTCGGGCGACGTGAGCCCTTCGCCCGCCAGCTTGCGCTCGGCGATCTCTTCGTCCGAAGGCAGGAATTCCAGCGCCCGGTTCAGCCGGCCGGCGCGCTCCAGCCAGCGCACCAGCCGCGCCTCGCCGTCGAGCAGCGCCGTGGCGTGGCGCCCGGCCACCGACAGCGCCTGGGTCTGGTAGTAGTTGTCCTGCAGCACCAGCAGGCCGACCTCGTCGGTCATCTCGGCGAGCAGCTTGTTGCGCTGCTTCTCGGTCATCTCGCCGTCGGCCATCACCAGGCCCAGCAGGATCTTGATATTGACCTCATGGTCGGAGCAGTCCACGCCGGCGGAGTTGTCGATGGCATCGGTGTTGATGCGGCCGCCCTTGCGCGCGAACTCGATGCGGCCCAGCTGGGTGAAACCCAGGTTGCCGCCTTCGCCGACCACCTTGCAGCGCAGTTCATTGCCATTGACGCGCACCGCGTCGTTGGTACGGTCGCCGGCCTGCAGATGCGTTTCCTGGCTCGACTTGACGTAAGTGCCAATGCCGCCGTTGTAGAGCAGGTCGACCGGCGCCATCAGGATGGCGTGGATCAGCTCGGCCGGCGACAGCGCGCTGGCCGTGACGCCGAGCACCGCCTGCACCTGCGGCGTCAGCGCGATGGTCTTGGCGGTGCGCGGGAAGATGCCGCCGCCGGCGGAGATCAGCGTGGCGTCGTAGTCGGCCCAGCTCGAGCGCGGCAGACTGAACAGCCGCGTGCGTTCCTCCAGCGTGCGCGCGGGATCCGGGTCGGGGTCAAGGAAGATGTGACGGTGGTCGAAGGCGGCTACCAGCTTGATATGCGGCGACAGCAGCATGCCGTTGCCGAACACGTCGCCCGACATGTCGCCGACGCCGGCGACGGTGAAGTCGGTGGTCTGGATATCGACGCCCATCTCGCGGAAATGCCGCTTGACCGATTCCCACGCTCCGCGCGCGGTGATGCCCATCTTCTTGTGGTCGTAACCGACCGAGCCGCCGGAGGCAAAGGCATCGTCGAGCCAGAAGCCATACTCGGCGGAAATCGCATTGGCGAAGTCGGAGAACGTGGCGGTGCCCTTGTCGGCCGCCACCACCAGGTAGGGATCGTTGTCGTCGTGCCGCACCACGTCGGGCGGCGGCACCAGCTGCCCGCCGACAAGGTTGTCGGTCAGGTCCAGCAGCCCGCGCAGGAAAGTCTGGTAGCAGGCGATGCCTTCCTGCAGGAAGGCATCGCGGTCGGTCGGCGGCGGCGGGCGCTTGACCACGAAGCCGCCCTTGGAGCCTACCGGCACGATCACCGTGTTCTTCACCATCTGCGCCTTCATCAGCCCCAGCACCTCGGTGCGGAAGTCTTCGCGGCGGTCGGACCAGCGCAGCCCGCCGCGCGCCACGCGGCCGCCGCGCAGGTGCACACCCTCGACCCGCGGCGAATAGACCCAGATCTCGAACATCGGCCGCGGCTCGGGCAGCCCCGGCACCAGCGCCGGGTTGAACTTGAACGACACGTAGGGACGCGGCTGGCCGTCGTCGCTGCGGTGGAAGTAGTTGGTGCGCACCGTGGCCTGGATCACGCCCAGGAAGAGCCGCAGGATGCGGTCCTCGTCGAGGTTGGGCACCTTGTCGAGCGCGGCCTCGATCTCGGCCAGCAGCTTGTCGCAGCGTGCCTGGCGCGCGGTATCGGCAGCCACCTGGCTCACGGTGTCGAAGCGCGCGATGAACAGCGCGACCAGCATCGCCGCGATGCCCGCATTGCCGGTCAGCGCGCGTTCGATATAGGCATCGCTGAAGGTCGAGCCCACCTGGCGCAAATAGCGTGCATAGGCCCGCAGGATGGTGACGTCGCGCGCGGCCATCTCGGCGCGCAGCACCAGCCGGTTGAGGTCGTCGTTCTCGATCTCGCCATGCCAGGCGCGCGCAAAGGCGTCTTCGAACAGCGCCTTGACGCGCGCGATATCGAAGTCCGCCGCGCCGCCGCTGTCGGCGATCTCCAGCCCGAAATCATGCACCCACACCGGCGCGCCGCTGTCGGGCTCGATCAAGTAGGGGCGCTCTTCGTCCACCCGCACGCCCAGGTGTTCGAGCATGGGCAGGCTGTGCGACAGCGCGATCGGCTCGCCGGCGCGGTAGACCTTGAAGCGGAACGCGCCCGGCGCGGCCTCGATCGGCCGGTACAGGTTCATGGCCATGCCGCGCGCGCTGTGGTGGGCGCGCAGCGCGTGCTCCATCAGCTCGATGTCGCGCACCGCGGTCCGGGCGGGGTAGTCTTCGCGGTAGCCCGCGGGGAACGAGCCGCCGTAGCGCTGCAGCAGCCGGTTGCCTTGTTCTTCGCCGTGGCTCTCGTGCAGCGCTTCGGCAAGGTCGTCCTGCCAGCGGCGGCTGGCATGGACGATGCGCTGTTCCAGTTCGGCGGTATCGACATGCGGCATCGTGCCCGGCTCGCCGCGCACGGTCAGCTGGATGCGTGCCAGCGGCGATTCCGACAGCAGCGGCGTGAATTCGCAACTGGTGCCGTGGAAGGCCGCGGTCAGAAGCTTCTGGATCTTCTGGCGCAGGTCGGTGTTGTACTTGTCGCGCGGCACGAACACCAGGCACGAGACAAAGCGGTCGAAACGGTCGCGCCGCACGAACAGCCGCGTGCGCTGGTGCTCCTGCAGCCGCAGGATGCCGGTGGTAATGCTGAACAGTTCGTCTTCGCTCGCCTGGAACAGTTCGTCGCGCGGATATTGCTCGAGGATCGTGACCAGCGACTTGTACAGGTGACCCTTGGTGAGGAAGCCGGCGCGCGCCAGGATATTGGCGCACTTGCGCCGCACCAGCGGGATCTCGGCGATCGGCGCCGTGTACGCGGTCGAGGTGTACAGGCCCACGAAGCGGCGCTCGCCAAATAGCTGGCCCTGTGCATCCAGCAGCTTGACACCGATATAGTCGAGATAGCCCGGCCGGTGCACGCTGGCGCGCGAGTTGGCCTTGGTGACGAAGATCGGCGAGGGGCCTTCGATGATGGCGGTGGCCGCGGCGGGCAGTGGCGTCAGGTCATCGGCGTCCGGCTCGCGCAGGCTCTCGCGCAGGATGCCCGCGCCCGAGCCCGGTACGCCGCGCAGGAAATAGCGCCCTTCCTGCGCCACCAGCTGGTAGTCGCGCTGGCCGAGGAAGGTGAAATGGTCGTCCATCATCCATTCCAGGAAGGCGCGGGCCTCGGTGCTGTCAGGGGAGGCGGCGTCAGGCGCCTGCGCCAGTGCGGCGATGGTGGCCTGGGTGATGTCGCACATCGCCGGCCAGTCTTCGACCGCGGCGCGCACGTCGCCCAGCACGCGCGCGATGCCGCTGCGCAGCGCTTCCAGCCGCGCGGCCTCGCCGCTGCGGTCGACCTCGAAGTGGATGAAGGATTCCAGGCGCGAATTGTCGCCGGGCTCGCCGGCGCCGCCCAGTGCGATGCGCTCGATCCCGCCGGCGGCGCTGCGCCAGACGCGGAACACCGGGTGGATGGCCGAATGCAACGCCAATCCTTGCCGGTTGATCTCCATGGTCACTGAGTCGACCAGGAAGGGCATGTCGTCGTTGACGATCTCGACCACGGTATGGTCGGAGTGCCAGCCATGCTCTTCCAGCGTGGGGTTGTAGATGCGGATGCGCGCGCTGCCGGGGACGAACTTCTGCGCGGTCTGCCAGTGCGCCATCACGGCGCCATACAGGTCGGCGACTTCGCAGTGCAGCAGGTCGTCGAGGTCAGCCTGGTCGTAGTAGTGCCGCAGGAAGGGCTCGGCGGCGCTGAAGGTGGCCGCCGGCAGCCGCTCCCGCGCAAAGGCAAGCAGTTCGTCCAGCAGGTGCGCGACTTTGTCTTCGTTCTCCTGCGGCATGATCTCTCCTCGCGGTATCGATAGACGACGCGGCTCGCGCGGCCCGCGCGGCAATTCGCCGCCCGGTCGGGCATGTGCCGGGGCATGCTCATACTTTAGGAAAAATCAGCGCACCTGGCGGGATAAAGTCGCGAAGAAAGCGAACGATCCGGACAGTGCGGCCGGCCCGCCTGCAGAAGGGGCGGCAACCGGCCTGGCTACGCGCCTCAGAAGCGCGCGCTGGCGAGGGTGGGACAAGAGGCCGGGCGATGCGCGACCGGGGGCAGTCCCGTGCAGGAGGCGCAGGGCGCCGGCGCGCCGCCCTGCGGGGCAATCCCGCCGGCAGTAGCGCCGGTACCGCCTGCACTCGCCAGCCTGTCCTGGCGAGCGGCTTCGCCGCCCACCCGGATCTGGCGCATGGTGTGGTCGTTCAGCCGGAGCTTCATCCGTTCCAGCAGGCTGCCCAGCGCCACGCGCTCCTGGGGGTTGAACGGTGCCACCGACACGCTGTGCAGCGCGCTGAGCGCCTGCGAAACGCGTTCGAGGCGGCTCGCGGCGGTGTCGGCGATGGACGGCGTGGTGGCTTCGGCATGCTCGATCCAGCCGTCGCGACGCAGTTCATGCAGCAGCAGTTCGGACTGCGGAACGTCGATCGGCATGGCGCCCGGCAACGGGGCGCCGCGTACGAAGTCGCCGCGCTTGATCGCGCGCAGCAACAGCCATTTGGCGTAAGTCAGGCCAGAGGCGGAGAGGGTCTGTTCCAGGGCGTCTTGCCAGGCGGTGACGGCGTCGACCAGTGCAAGGACGACCGGCTCGTTGGGTTCGAGAGGTCTGGGCTGCATGAATGGCGTCTCCTGATTTTAAATTTGCCGCCACTACGATGCTGCAGGCACCCGTCACGCTGGTGCAACGGGTTGATGGGCCGAGCATGGCCGGCCCGGGCGGCACGGTTGCTGGACCTCTCTGGCGGGCCCCTTCAACCGATAGGGCGAGACAGTACCAGAAACTTTTGCCATTTTTGTGACATTGCGGGTATGCCCTGAGACTCTGGCTGCAGTTAGTGGAGCGAAGGTCGCTGGCACTGCCGCCGCCTATGAGGAAAGCGACTGCTGCCCATGACTTTAAATCACAGCCGGAATGGGGGCGGCTGGCTACACTGCGAGCCGGAGACCCCACAACGCCAGCCTTCGGCAAACAAGGCGCGGGGCGAGCGGCATGGGCAAGGGCCTGCGCCGCCAGACCGGAGATATGGATGTACAAGGAACGCATTCGCCTGGCCAGGCTGCATGACAAGGTAGTCTCGGCCGACGAAGCCGCCGCGCTGATCCGCGACGGCATGACCGTAGGCATGAGCGGTTTCACCCGCGCGGGCGACTGCAAGGAAGTCCCGTTCGCGCTGGCGCGGCGTGCGGCGACCGAGCCACTGCGCATTACCCTGATGACCGGCGCCTCGCTCGGCAACGACATCGACCGCGTGCTGGCCGAGGCCGACGTGATCGCGCGCCGGCTGCCGTTCCAGTCCGATGCCACGCTGCGCCGCAAGATCAACGCCGGCGAAGTGATGTTCATCGACCAGCACCTGTCCGAAACCGTCGAGCAGCTGCGTTCCGGCCAGATCGCGCCGGTGGACGTGGCGGTGGTCGAGGCTGTCGCGATCACCGAGCAGGGCGGCATCATCCCCAGCACCTCGGTGGGCAATTCGGCCAGCTTTGCCATGCTGGCGCGCAAGGTGATTGTCGAAATCAACATGAACATGCCGCTGGAGCTGGAGGGGCTGCACGACATCTATTTCCCGGTCCACCGCCCGTACCGGCAGCCGATCCCGCTGATCGCGCCGGAACAGCGCATCGGACTGCCGTATATCCCGATCGATCCGGCAAAGATTGCCGCCATCGTCATCACCGCCAAGGACGACAGCCCCTCCAATGCGCTGCCTCCGGACGACGAGACGCGCAGCATCGCCGGCCACCTCAATGACTTCCTGCTGCGCGAAGTGCGCGCGGGCAAGCTGTCGCCGTCGCTGCAGCCGCTGCAGGCCGGCATCGGCACCATTGCCAACGCCGTGCTGCACGGGCTGGTCGACTCGCCGTTCCGCGACCTGAAGATGTATTCCGAGGTGCTGCAGGACAGCACCATCGAGTTGCTCGATGCGGGCCGGCTGTCGTTCGCCTCGGCATCGTCGGTGACGCTGACGCGCGAGGTCTACCAGCGCTTTCTGTCGAACCTGGACCGCTACCGCTCGCGGCTGCTGCTGCGCCCGCAGGAGATCAGCAACCATCCAGAGATCCTGCGCCGGCTGGGGCTGATCACCATCAACACCGCGCTGGAGTGCGACATCTACGGCAACGTCAATTCCACGCACGTGGGCGGCACGCACATGATGAACGGCATCGGTGGCTCCGGCGACTTTGCGCGCAATGCGCACCTGTCGGTGTTCGTGACCAAGTCGGTGGCCAAGGGCGGCGATGTCTCCAGCATCGTGCCGATGGTGGCGCACGTGGACCACACCGAGCACGACGTCGACATCATCGTCACCGAGCATGGCCTGGCCGACCTGCGCGGCCTGGCGCCGCGCGAGCGCGCGCACACCGTCATCGCCAATTGCGCCGACCCGCAATACCGCGAATTGCTGGGCGATTATTTCCGCCGCGCCGGCGCCCACGGTGGCCACACGCCTCACTTGCTGGAAGAGGCGCTGTCCTGGCACGTCGGCTTCCGCGATCGCGGCACGATGCAGCCCCCACAGCCGGCGCAGGCGCTGGCTGCCTGAAACGCGTACGCAACAATGCAAACAGCCCGCCGAAGCGGGCTGTCTTGCCTGGGCAGTGCGGGCTTATTGTGCCTTGTCGCCCTGGCTGGCGGGCGCCTTGGCGCCATCGGTGTACGGATCGTACTTGCCGGTCTTGGCACCGTCGGTGTACGGATCGGGCTTGCCAGCCTTGGCACCGTCGGTGTACGGATCGTACTTGCCGGCCTTGGCGCCGTCGGTGTTCGGGTCGAACTTCTTGCCCGAGTTGGTCAGGTCGGAGCGCGTCGACTGCTTGGCGCCATCGGTGTAGGGATCGAACTTGCCCGACTTCGCCGGGTTCTGGTTCGGGCTGGCCTGCTTCTTGGTGTGGCTGCCGCCGTAGAGGTCGCCGCCCTCGGTGTAGTTCTTCTGCGCATAAACCTGCGTCGCACCCACAGCGGCGAATGCTGCAACGATCAGGGTCGAAACGGTCTTCTTCAGCATCTCTTTATCCTCGCGATATCGGCATCGCAGCGCCTGCGCGATGACGGGTTGGGGCCGAGCGTGGTCCGGCATGCGGCCGGCCGTGTGGCGGATCACCCAGCTAATGTACCGAGTTGGCGCGTGTCCGCAAAGTGAAAGTTTCTTCTATGGATATTGAAACGCTTGGGCGGAGGTTGCGTCCTGTCCAGGATCAAGATTCGGCTCCGAGAACAGAAATTTCCCATTGGAGAGCGATTTAATCGGCACGTTTTGTGGCGTCCAGACGAAAAAACGGCTGCCATGTGGCAGCCGTTCGATGTCCTCTTTGACACAAAGGCCGGTTATTCCAGCGTGATGTTCTGGTCATGCGCAATCTTCTTGCGCAGGTCCAGTTCGCGCTTGATCTGCGCGGCGTACTGGGCCGAGGTGTTGCCGTCGGTGTAGGCGCCGCTTTCAGCCAGGCGGCGCTTGACGTTCGGGTCCTGCAGTGCCTTGACCGCGGCATCGTGCACGCGCGTGATGATGGCAGCGGGCGTGCCGGTCGGGGCGACCAGGCCATACCAGGCCATGTTGTTCATGTCCTTCATGCCGGCTTCGGCAAAGGTCGGCACATCGGGCAGGCCCTCGACGCGCTTGGGTGCCGCCACTGCCAGCGCACGCAGCTTGCCGGCCTGGATATGCGGCATCGACGACGGCAGGTTGTCAAACTGCGCGTTGACCTGGCCGGCCAGCGTGTCGTTCAGCGCCGGGCCCGATCCGCGGTAGGGGATATGGACCATGTCGGTCTTGGTGATGTCCTTGAACAGCTCGCCATCCAGATGCGAGATGCTGCCCTTGCCGGCGGACGCGTAGCTGTACTTGCCCGGGTTGGCCTTCAGCAGTGCGACGAATTCCTTCAGCGTCTTGGCCGGCACCTTCGGGTTCACCGTCAGCACGTTGGGCACGTTGACCAGGTTGGTAATCGGCGCGAAATCCTTGAGCGGGTCGTACGGATTCTTGGGATTGGTGGCTGGGTTGGTCGCCATGGTACTGACCGTGGCGATGCCCAGGGTGTAGCCATCCGGCGCGGACTTGGCCAGCGCGTCGGCGCCGATCGCGCCACCGCCGCCGCCGCGGTTTTCCACCACCACCGGCTGGCCCAGCTCGCGGCCCAGGCCGTCGGAGACCGCGCGCGCGACGATATCGGTGGTGCCGCCGGCCGCGAACGGGACGATCAGGCGGATCGGCTTGGTGGGGTAGGACTGCGCCTGGGCAAAGCCGGCACAGGCCAGGCCGATGGCTGCGAGGCAGGCGGCTGCGCCTGCATTGTTGACTGCTTTCAAGGATGCCTCCGTTCTTCTTTCACTGATTGCTTGCCAGGCGGGCTGCAGGCGTTTCTATCGGGCGCCACCATCGTGCGCCCCGCGCCGTCAGTCTTCCCGCGCCGGCTGACCCGGCCGCGCCGGGGTGCGGCAGCGGCCTGCGCGTTGCGGTTCCGCGATACGGAACCAAGTTCCACAACGTGCGCGGAAGCGATTCAACCGGGAAAGCGCGTGGAAAGGAATTGGTGACAACCCGCGTATCAAGAAAACGGCGGTCGTGCCGTGCTGCCTGGCAGCGGCTTGCGCAGGAGAGGGGAGCGAGGGAAGGGCGAGCGGGAATGAGAACGGAAACGAAGGCGGAAATGAAAAAAGCCGGAAGCAAGCTTCCGGCTTTTCCTGAATTCGCTGGTGGGGCGTGAGTGACTCGAACACTCGACCTACGGATTAAGAGTCCGCTGCTCTACCAACTGAGCTAACGCCCCAACAAAGAAAAAGATTGTAGCAAGGTATCGGATACTGCGCAATACCCTTTCGCCATTTTCCGCGAAGGGGACGGCCGCGGGGCTCGCGCCCGCCGCTACAATTCGGCACCCCCCGATACACCCTGACACGGCCAGCCCATGCACGCCAGAGTCCTGCGCTATCTCGACGAGGTTGTCCGCCGCGGTTCGATCCGCAAGGCGGCCGAGCACCTGCACGTGGCGCCGACGGCCGTGAACCGGCAGATCCTTGACCTGGAAGCCGAGCTGGGCGCGCCGCTGTTCGAGCGCATCAACAAGCGGCTGCGCCTGACGCCGCTGGGCGAGATGGTGCTGGCCCACGTCCGCCAGACGCTGCGCGAGCATGACGCGCTGCGCGAACGTATCGAGGAATTCAAGGGCGCTCGCCGCGGCGAGGTCACCGTGGCGGTCACCGCGGGACTGGCCGGCTCGCTGATGCCGTCGCTGGTGCATGACTTCCGCCAGCGCTATCCGGGCATCGTGGTGCGGGTGAATGACCTGCCGGTTGCCGATATCGTCGCGGCGGTCGAGCAAGGCGATGCCGATCTCGGGCTTGGCTACGATCTGCCGGAGCTGCCCGCCTTTCGCACGCTGGCCAGCAGCGACTGGCAGATCGGCGCGGTGGTGCCGCCGGGCCATGCGCTGGCGGCGCAGCCGTCCGTGCTGCTGAGCGAATGCGTCGGCTATCCGCTGATCCTGCCGGCGCCGTCGCTATCGATCCGCGCCCTGCTGGACGCGGCCTTCTCGCGCAATGCCATCGAAGTTTCGCCGGTGGCGGAATCGACCTCGACCGTGCTGATCCGCCAGCTGGTCATGCTGGGCACTGGCGTGGCGCTGCTGAACCCGCTCGACGTGATGGAAGAGCGCGCGCGGCAGGCGCTGGTGTACGTGCCGCTGCGCGACCGCCACCTGCAGGGGCAGACGCTAACGCTGGTGGCGCGTGCCCGCGGCACCCTCAGCGCGGCCGCGGAGCTGATGGCCGAACGCATCGGCGATGCACTGGCCACGTTGTTCGCCCAGGCCCGCTAGGCGGGGTAGGGTGGATGTCCACTTTTTGTGGACACAGTGCTCGGAATTCAATGCTTAGGCGCGAGCACGCCTTCGCCTTAGACTGGCGGCATCTGTCCCCGAGAACCTAAGGAATGCCGCCATGACCCTGATTGCCCTGAACGCCGACGTACTCGTCACCATGGACGCGCAGCGCCGCGAGATCCGCGACGGCGCGCTGGTCGCCGAAGGCCCGGCGGTGCAATGGGTCGGTCCGACCGCCGGGCTGCCGCCGCAATACCGCCGCATGGTCGACGATGGCAGCGCGCAGGTGCTCGATATGCGCGGCCGCGTGGTGACACCGGGCCTGGTCAACACGCACCACCACATGTACCAGAGCCTGACGCGCGCCGTGCCCGCCGCGCAGGATGCCGAGCTGTTCTCGTGGCTGACCAACCTGTACATGCTGTGGTCGCACCTGACGCCGGAAATGATTGCCGTGTCGACCAGGACCGCGATGGCCGAGCTGATGCTGTCCGGCTGCACCACCACCAGCGATCACCTCTACCTGTTTCCCAACGGCTCGCGCCTGGACGATTCGATCGCCGCCGCGCAGGAGATGGGCATGCGCTTCCACGCCGCGCGCGGCTCGATGAGCGTGGGCCGCAGCAAGGGCGGCCTGCCGCCCGACGTGGTGGTCGAAGATGAAGCCGCGATCCTGCGCGACAGCCAGCGGCTGGTCGAGCAGTACCACGACAGCGCGCGCCACGCGATGCTGCGCGTGGTGCTGGCGCCTTGCTCGCCGTTCTCGGTGTCGCGCGACCTGATGCGCGAGTCGGCCGTGATGGCGCGCCACTATGGCGTGTCGCTGCACACCCACCTGGCCGAGAATGACAACGACATCGCATACTCGCGCGAGAAATTCGGCCTGACGCCGGCGCAGTATGCCGAAGACCTGGGCTGGGTCGGTCACGATGTCTGGCATGCGCACTGCGTGAAGCTCGACGACGAAGGCATTGCGCTGTTCGCGCGTACCGGCACCGGCGTGGCGCATTGCCCGTGCTCGAACATGCGGCTGGCATCCGGCATCGCGCCGGTGCGGGCGATGCGCGATGCGGGCGTGCCGGTCGGGCTGGGTGTCGACGGCAGCGCGTCGAACGACGGCGCGCACATGCTGGGTGAAGCGCGCCAGGCCATGCTGCTGCAGCGTGTCGGCTACGGCCCGGCCGCGATGAGCGCGCGCGAGGCGCTGGAGATCGCCACGCTGGGCGGCGCACGCGTGCTCAACCGCGACGATATCGGCGCGCTCGCGCCGGGCATGTCGGCGGACTTTGTTGCCTTCGATATGTCGGGGGTGGGCTTCGCCGGCGGCGGCCACGACCTGGTTGCGTCGCTGGTGTTCTGCACCCCGGCCAATGTCGCGGCGAGCGTGATCAACGGGCGCGAAGTGGTGCGCGACGGCGTGCTGCTGACGGCGGACCTGCCCAACGTGCTGACGCGGCATCGCGCACTGGCGCACACGCTGTTCGAGCGCGCCAGCGTCGGCGCGTGAGCGCGGGGAGGTGAACTGCCGCAGGCGTGCACTGCCTGCGGCATTTTCGAGAAAACCCGGAACGGAAAGCAGCAGCGGAAAAAGCAAAAGGCCGGAAGCATCGCTGCTTCCGGCCTTTCTGTATTCGCTGGTGGGGCGTGAGTGACTCGAACACTCGACCTACGGATTAAGAGTCCGCTGCTCTACCAACTGAGCTAACGCCCCAACGAAGAACGAGATTCTAGCATGATTTCCGGCGCTGTCAACAGTTTGCAAACAACCGTGTGCAACGCCTTTCGCGCATGCCGATGCCAGTGACGATCAGGTGAACGGAACCGAACGCCAGCCTTGCCGGTCATCGGATTGAGCGCAATCGCACAAGGCGGATCCGCACGATATGGTCGGAGCCATGTTAGGATTCTTCTCCACTTGCATATGGAGGGCTGCACCGATGGATATCAAATTCCAAGAGCAAGAACGCTACGACATCAATAATGAAGGCTTGCTCTTCCAGGCGATCGTCAATGGCGAGAAAGTGACTTGCGTAGTGACACGCGAAGCACTGTGGGAAGGCTTCAGCGCCGACCAGGTGCTGTCGCTGGAAGAGGCATTCCGTGCCGGACGCGAAACCATCGAACGCGCCGCCGTGGTGCTAATCGAGCAGGGCGCGCCCCAGCCAATCGTCGTCAAGCGCGCCCACGTGGCGCCGATCTGATGAGGATGGATGCCCCGGCCAGCCGTCGGCATGCCGCGGGCGCCCATCCACCATCAGGCATCACCGCGTAGGGCCGTCCGGCCTTGCGTACCCGGCCCCGCAACGCCGGCGCAGGCACCAACGTCTTCCCCGCTGTTTCAATTTCCGGTCGTCTAACGCTGTCCTCGGCAGGCTTTTTCTTGCTGACGGCATCTTGTGCGCGACGCGTCAGCGTGCCGCCGCGGTGGCGCATGCCTGCGGCCGCGGTGCGCTGGCCGCATCGGCATCGACGGCGTCGTGCCCTGATGCCCCCGGCCGCGACGCGCATTCTTCAAAGATCCTGGCGCGGCACTGCGCGCAGATCTCGGGCGACAGCTTGCCGATGATCGTGTGCAGCGCCTGCCGCTTGGTCGGGAAAATATGGTCCGGCCCCAGCTTGTTGCTGAAGCCGGTCTGCTCCCACGTCTGCAGCACCTGCGTGCGCGGGCGGTGGAAGTAGAGATCGCCGCCCATCGCGCGGCGCTCGGCCAGCTCGTTTTCCCACATTTCCGCGCCGGCCAGGTCGATGAAATTCATGCTCTTGGTCATCGCCAGCAAGTGCGTCTGGCCGGCATTGACCTCACGCAGCCAGTGCAGGCGGTCGGTCACGTACTGGACGGCGCCGAAGTAGATCGCGCCTTCCATGCGCAGCAATTTGAGTTGCGGGCATTCCGGCTGCGGGCGGTGCAGTTCGTCCAGCGGCGTGAAGCGCCGGCCCGGGTCGTCGGCATCCGGCACCAGGCTGCGCACTGCAGGCCTCGAGGTGCGGTACAGGTAGGCCACCAGCGACAGCACGGTGCCGAGCAGCACCGCCATTTCGAGCCGGATCACCAGCGTCGCGGCGAAGGTGCCGATGGCAATCGCGAACTCGGTACGGCTGAGCGTGAAGATGCGCCGCAGCCGGGCGAGATCGAGCAGTCCCCACGCCACCAGCAGCAGCATGGCGCCGATCGCCGCCATCGGGATCTGCGCCAGCAGCGGCGCGCTGAGCGCAACCAGCGCCACCAGCCACAACGCCGAGAACACGCTGGCCAGCGGTGTGCGCGCCCCGGCTTCAAAGTTGGGCATCGAGCGGTTGAGCGAGCCGCACGAGATATAGCCGGAGAAAAAGCCGCCGGCGATATTGGACAGGCCCTGGCCGATGAATTCGCGGTTGGCGTCGATATGCTGCCCGGAGCGCAGCGCCACCGCCTTGGCGATCGAGATCGACTGGCCCAGCGCGACGATGGTCAGCGCCGAGGCGATGCCGAGCAGGTCGGGCAGCTTGCGCCAGTCGACGTCGGGCACATGGAAATGCGGCAGCGCCGAAGGGATCGGCCCGACCACGTTCACATGCTGGGCGAAGGCGCCGGCCTGGTTCAGCAGCAGCGCCACGCCATAGCCGGCGAGCAGCCCCAGCAGCATGAACGGCAGCTTGCGCCACAGCCGCTTGCACAGCAGCGTCACCGCCAGCGTCACGGCGGCGACTGCCGCTGCGGACCAGTTGATGGTCTCGGCATGCTCGGCCAGGTGGCGCAGCACGCCGAAGGCACTGGTGCCGGTCGGCACCTGCAGTCCGAACACATCCTTCAGCGCGTACAACCCGATCAGCGTCGCCGCGCCGCAGGTAAAGCCGAGCAGCACCGACGGCGAGATAAAGTTGGCGAGAGAACCGAGCCGCAGCGTGCCGACCGCGAGCTGCATCACGCCGACCACGATGGTCACCGCCAGCGCCAGCCCGATATACGCGGGGCTGCCGGCGAACGCGAGCGGGCTCAGCATGGCGAACAACGCCAGCGAATTGGCATTGGTCGGCCCCGACATCACATGCCAGCTCGAACCGAACAGCGCCGCGACGATGCAGGGCACCACCGCGCTGTAGATGCCGTACTGCGGCGGCAGTCCGGCCAGCGTGGCGAAGGCCACGCCCTGCGGCAGCACCAGCACCGCGCCGAGCAGGCCGGCGACCAGGTCGGCGCGCAGCGTGGCGCGGTCGACGCGCTGGCGCCACGGGAACATGCGATGCAGGAATGAGCCTTGCGTGGATACGGACATGGGAACAGGCCTCGGCGCCCCTGTCCGCGGTCTTGCCGCGTTCAGGGGTTCATGCGGGGTTCATGCCGTCAGTGTAGCGGGCAGGCCGCCGCGGGGCGAGCCGGGCATGCCCGGGCTTGCGTGAATGCGTGGACTGGCGGCGCATGCCGTGGCGGCCGCAGCCCGTGGCGGGCCTCAGCCGCAGTGCAGCGTGGCGACCACCGGAGTGTGATCCGAGGGCTGTTCCCAGGTGCGCGGCACGCGGTCGATCACGCAGGCGGAGCATTGCTCGACCAGCTCCGGCGACAGCAGGATATGGTCGATGCGCAGCCCGGCATTGCGGCGGAACGCCAGCATGCGGTAGTCCCACCAGGAGAAGCTTTTCTCCGGCTGCTCGAACCTGCGGAAGGCATCGGCCAGGCCCAGTTCCACCAGTGCGGCAAAGGCGGCGCGCTCCGGCGGCGACACGAGGTTCTGGCCGACCCACTTGGCCGGATCGTGCACGTCACGGTCTTCGGGCGCGATATTGAAGTCGCCCAGCAGCGCCAGGCGCGGATGGCGCTGCATTTCGTCGCGCAGCCACGCCGTCATCGCTTCCAGCCACTTGAGCTTGTACGTGAACTTCTCCGACTCGGGCGATTGGCCGTTGGGGAAGTAGGCGCAGACCAGGCGCAGGTCGCCGTAGGTGGCGGCGATCACGCGCTGCTGCGCATCCTCGAAGCCGGGAATATTGCGCACTACGTCGACCGGCCCGGGCATGCTGGCGTCGCGCGCGAGAATGGCCACGCCGTTGTACGTTTTCTGGCCGGTGTAGATGCTGTGGAAGCCCGCATTCTCCAGTTCGGCCAGCGGGTACTTGTCGTCCGGCAGCTTCAGTTCCTGCAGGCACAGCGCGTCGATCGGCGCGCCGGCCTGGTCCTGCTCGGCCAGCCATTGCAGCACCTGCGGCAGGCGCACCTTCAGCGAATTGACGTTCCAGCTCGCGATCCGCAGCGGACCGGTGGTGGGTAGTGCAACCGCGCTCATGCCGCCATCCCGCCGTGGCGCAGCAGCGCATCGATCTGCGGCGCGCGGCCGCGGAAGGCGACGAAGGATTCCATCGCCGGGCGGCTGCCGCCCACCGACAGGATCTCGCGCTGGTAGCGCGCGCCGGTCTCGCTGTCGAGCACGGTGCCCGACAGCTGTGCCGCTTCCTCGAACGCCGCATAGACGTCGGCCGACAGCACCTCCGCCCACTTGTAGCTGTAGTAGCCCGCCGCGTAGCCGCCGGCAAAGATATGGCTGAAGGTGTTCGGCCAGCGCGACAGCGGATGCTGCGGCACCACGTGCACGCGATCATTGATCTGGCGCGAGAGCTCCAGCACCGAGGCGGCGCCGGCCGGGTCGAAGTCCGTATGCAGGTGCATGTCGAACGACGAGAACACGATCTGGCGCAGCGTCATCATGCCGTTCTGGAAGTTCTTGGCGGCCAGCATGCGGTCGAACAATGCGCGCGGCAGCGGCGCGCCGGTGTCGACGTGCTGCGTCATGCCGGTCAGCACTTCGTATTCCCAGCAAAAGTTTTCCATGAACTGCGACGGCAGTTCCACCGCATCCCATTCCACGCCGTTGATGCCGGACACGCCCAGCTCGCCCACCTGCGTCAGCATGTGGTGCAGGCCATGGCCGAACTCATGGAACAGCGTGATCACTTCGTCGTGCGTGAACAGCGCGGGCTTGTTGCCCACCGGCGCGGAAAAGTTGCAGGTCAGGTACGCAACCGGCGTCTGCACGCCGCCTTGCTCCAGCACCTTGCGGCCGCGCGCGTCGTCCATCCAGGCGCCGCCGCGCTTGCCTTCGCGCGCGTACAGGTCGATGTAGAACTGGGCCAGCAGCGTGCCGTCCGCAGTGGTCACGCGGAAGAAGCGCACGTCCTTGTGCCAGGTCTGCGCCGGCTCGGCCTCGATGCGCACCGAGAACAGCTTCTGCACCACGCCGAACAGGCCTTCCAGCACCTTGGGTTCCGGGAAGTACTGCTTGACCTCGTGCTCGGAGAACGCATAGCGCTGCTGGCGCAGCTTTTCCGAGGCATAGGCCACGTCCCACGGCTGCAGGTCGGACAGGCCGAGTTCGGCGGCGGCGAAGGCCTTCAGCTCGGCCCAGTCCTTCTCGGCGTAGGGCCTTGCCTTGATGGCCAGCTCGTCGAGGAACTTCAGCACTTCGGCCGGCGACTCGGCCATCTTAGGTACCAGCGAGACTTCACCGTAGCACTGGTAGCCGAGCATCTGCGCTTCTTCGCGGCGCAGCGCCAGCTGGTCGCGCATGTTGGCGGTGTTGTCCCACTCGCCCTGGCCCAGGCCGTATTGCGCGCCCAGTTCCGAGGCGCGCGTGACATTGGCCTCGTACAACGTCTGGCGCAGCGCGCGGTCGTCGGCGTACTGCAGCACCGGGAAGTACGAGGGGAAGTGCAGCGTGAATTTCCAGCCGGCCTTGCCGTCTTTCTCAGCGGCGTGGCGGGCGGCTTCCCGCGCATCGTCGGGCAGGCCGGCCAGGCGTGCCTCGTCCTCGACGATCAGCGCGTAGGTGTTGGTGGCGTCCAGCACATGGTCGGAGAAGGCCTTGGACAGCTGCGCCTGCTGCTCCTGGATCTCGGCGAAGCGCGGTTTCCGGTCTTCGGGCAGCTCGGCGCCGCCCAGGCGGAAGCCGCGCAGCTCGTTCTCGATCAGCTGGTGGCGGGCCGCGCTCATGCCGGCGAACTCGGGGCTGGCGGCCAGCGCCTTGTACTTTTCATACAGCGCCAGGCTCTGGCCGAGCGACGACCAGAACTCGGTCATGCGCGGCAGGTTGTCGGCGTGTGCCTTGCGCAGTTCCGGCGTGTCGGCGACCGCGCTCAGGTGGCTGACCACGCCCCAGGCGCGGCCCAGCGGCTCGGTGGCGGCTTCCAGCGCCTGCACGGCGTTGGCCCAGTCGGCCGGCGTGGCCGGATCCTCGGCGCGGGCGACCGCCTGCTGCGCATTTTCGAGCAGCACGTCCAGCGCCGGGCTGATGTGCTCGGGCCGGATCTCGGCGAAGCGGGGCAGGTCGGAAAAGTCCAGCAGCGGATTGTTGACCGGGGTGGCTTGTGCGGCTTGGTCCATGGCGTGTTCTCGGTTGGCTGGCCTCAAAGGTCGATGCCCCGCAGATGGGGGCGGGGTGCGGGCATTTCCAGCACCCCGTGTGGCGTACTGTAGGTCGAATGTACGCCGAACGCGCGCGCTTCAGCCCGCGGCGCGTTCCGCGGCTTCCAGCGTGTTGACCAGCAGCATGGTGATGGTCATCGGGCCGACGCCGCCAGGCACCGGCGTGACGTAGCCGGCCACCTCGCGCACGCCCGCGAAGTCCACGTCGCCGCACAGCTTGCCGTTGTCGTCGCGGTTCATGCCCACGTCGATCACGACGGCGCCCGGCTTGACCATGTCGGCGGTGATCAGGTTGCGCTTGCCGACCGCGGCGACGATCACGTCAGCGTCGCGGGTATGGGCGCCGATATCGCGCGTCTTGCTGTTGCAGATGGTGACGGTGGCACCGGCCTGCAGCAGCAGCATCGCCATAGGCTTGCCGACGATATTGGAGGCCCCGACCACCACGGCACGCGCGCCGCGCAGCGGGTACTGGATCGAATCCAGCATCTTCATGCAGCCATACGGTGTGCACGGGCGGAACAGCGGGGCGCCGGTCATCAGCGCCCCGGCGTTGGCGACGTGGAAGCCGTCGACGTCCTTTTCGGGGGCGATCGCTTCCAGCACCTTGTGGCTGTCGATGTGCTTGGGCAGCGGCAGCTGCACCAGGATGCCGTGGATGCTCGGGTCCTGGTTGAGCGCGTCGATGCGGGCCAGCAATTCCGCCTCGGACAGGTCGGCCGGGTAACGGTCCAGCGAGGAGTGGAAGCCGTTGTCCTGGCAAGCCTTGACCTTGTTGCGCACGTAGACCTGGCTGGCCGGGTCCTCGCCGACCAGGATCACGGCGAGGCCGGGGCGGTGACCGCGCTCGGTCAGGCTGGCGGCGCGCTGGGCGGCTTCGGAGCGGATTTGTTTGGCAAGGGCGTTGCCGTCGATCAGTTGGGCAGACATGGAGGAAAAGACCGGTTTGGGCGGGTTTGTGCGAATTTGGGCGGATCCGGCAGATGGCTTCGGCCGCGAGTGGCGTGCGCCCGTCATGCGGGCATGCGGATCAAAGGCGAATTATAAAGGGTCAGTGCGGGCTGGCGCGCGCAGCTTGACCGGATGCAAGGGTTGTAGGGGTAAGGGACTGGTAGCATCGGCCGCATGCACACCGCGCTCCCGTCCCTGCTGTCAGATCCGCTGCTCGTTGTCGTGTCCCTCGCCGGACTGCTGTGGGCGCTGAGCCGCCGGCCGTGGCGCCTGCTGCGGCGCAATTCGCTGCAGCACGCCTGGCTGGGGGCGATGGTGCTGGTGGCGCTGCTGTGGACGGTGCGCGCCACGCTGGTCGGCGGGCTGGTGATCCAGTTGCTGGGCGCCACGCTGATGGTGACGCTGTTCGGGCTGCCGCTGGCGCTGCTGTCGCTGTTCGTGGTGGACCTGGTGTCGCTGTTCGGGCTTGAATACCTGGCCGGCCACAGCTGGGCGCTGTTCGACTGGCCTTCGCTATGGGTGCGCTATACCTGGCTGGCGCTGGTGCCGGCGCTGCTTTCGGCCGGACTGCAGGCGCTGATGCGGCGCTGGCTGCCGCGCCATCCGTTCATCTTTATCCTGGGGCACGGCTATTTCACCGCGGGGCTGGCCGCGCTGGGCGCGAGTGCCGCGCAGGCGGCGTGGCGGCACGTGATGGCGCCGGGGCTGCCGTTCACCGTGGCCGATACGCTGGCGGCTACGCTGATCCTGGCGTTTGGCGAGGCGTTCCTGACCGGGCTGCTGGTGGCCGTCTTTGTGGTCTACCGGCCACAATGGGTGGTCACGTTCCGGGACGAAGATTACCTGAAGAATTGAGACCGGGGCGCCGGCAGTGGCGCCCGGAAAGGCTGGCCAGGAGGGCCTGAGGAGGCCAGCCGGCGCCGCAGGTCAGCTGTTGCGCGACAGGGCCAGGCGCAGCAGGTCGGCGACCGTGTTGACGTTGAGCTTTTCCATGATGTTGGCGCGGTGCGCCTCCACCGTCTTGATGGAAATGCCCAGGTCATCGGCGATCTGCTTGTTCAGGCGGCCTGCCACGATGCGCTCCAGCACCTGCTGCTCGCGCGTGGTCAGCTTGCCCAGCAGGTCCTTGGCGGCGCGCTGCTCGCGCGCGGCCGAGTGGTCGGTGCGGGCCTTCTGCAGCATGCGCTCGACCAGCGCGCGCAGTTCGGATTCGTCGAACGGCTTCTCGATGAAATCGATGGCGCCGCGCTTCATGGTCGATACCGCCATCGGCACGTCGCCATGGCCGGTGATAAAGACGATCGGGATATTGATGTTCTCGGCGATCATCCGCTCCTGCAGTTCCGGGCCGCTCATGCCGGGCATGCGCACGTCGAGGATCAGGCAGGACACCTGGCTGGCGTCGTAGGCGGCGAGGAACTGCTCGGCGCTGGTAAAGCTGCGAACCTGGTAGCCATTGCCCTCCAGCAGCCAGGTCAGCGAGTCGCGCATGGCTTCATCGTCGTCGACGATGAACACGGTCTCGCCGCGGTGGGGCGTGGGGTTTGGCGTTGCGGTCATGTAGTCTCCTCGGGACAACAATTCATTGCTGCGAAGTGTAACCGCCCCGGGGCCTCTGTGGCGAGACGGATCCCCCACATGCGTAGGGAGTCCGCGCCGGCCTGCCGGGGGCGTCCGGAACGAATCGGACAGCGGTCGAATGCGGGGATTATTGTTCGGCCATCACCGGATGCAGCGGCAGCATGATCTTGAAGGTGCAGCCAATGCCGTCGACATTGTTCTCCACCCACAGCCGGCCCTGGTGCGACTCGATGATCGAGCGGCAGATGTTCAGCCCCATGCCCATGCCGTCGGACTTGGTGCTGAAGAAGGGCTCGAACAGCCGTTCCTTGGTCGCTTCGTCGACGCCCGGACCCTGGTCGATGACATCGATATGGACGTTGTCGCCGAACTCGCCCGGCTCCACGCGCGCGTGCAGGCGCACCACGCCGCCGGCGCGCAGCGCCGGCAGGCCGGCCATGGCTTCGACCGCGTTCTTGAGCAGGTTCACCAGCACCTGCTCGATCAGCACCGGGTCGACATAGATGGTCATCGGCGGCGCCGGCAGCCGGGTCAGGATGGTGACGCGGCGGCGGGTCGCCTCCAGGTCGGCCAGGCCCACGGCATCGGCGACGATATCGTGCAGCGCCGCTTCGCGGCGCTGCGGCTGGCTGCGCTTCACGAAGCCGCGGATGCGGCTGATGATGGTGCCCGCGCGCACGGCCTGCGCGGAGGTTTTCTCCAGCACCGGGATCAGGTCTTCCGGCGTGCTGCGGCCCGAATGCAGCCGCGCCACCGCGCCCATGCAGTAGTTGTTGATGGCGGCCAGCGGCTGGTTCAGCTCGTGCGCCAGCGACGACGCCATCTCGCCCATGGTGGTCAGGCGGCTGGTGAACTGCAGGCGTTCCTCATGCTGGCGCGCCATTTCCTCGGCGGCCTTGCGCACGGTGATGTCGGTGGCGATCTGCATCTGCGCCAGGTGGCCGTCCACCCACTGGATATAGCGGCGGCGCACTTCGAACCATTTCTGCATGTCGGGCACGAACACCTCGCGCGCGTCCGACGCATAGGGCATCAGCTCGGAAGCGGGCAGGCCGGCGTAGGCGTCGACGTAATCGGTGTTGTCGCTCGAGACCTGTTCCTTGTCGAGATCGTCGCCGGCGAGCTTGAGGTGGCCCTCGGCCTCCCAGCCGAACAGCTGGCGGTAATAGCGGTTGGCGAACAGCAGCTCGGCCTTGTCGGTGGCGAGCACCGACACCGCGGCGTCCAGGCTCTCCAGCACTGTGGTGAAGCGGTCATGCGCGGCGGCCAGTTCCTCGCGCGCGCGCTTGGGCTCGGTGATGTCGGTCATCGAACTCATCCAGCCGGTATGGCGGCCGCGGCTGTCTACCAGCGGCGACACATACATGCGCGCGTAGAAGCTGCTGCCGTCGCGGCGCATCGTGCGCATCTCATAGCCGCCGGCGGGCGACTTGCCCTGCAGCGTCAGGTCGATCTGCTTCTGCATCTCCTGCTGGTCGTTCGGCGGCCAGTAGGGGAAGGGCGGCAGGCGGCCGACCAGGTCGTTCTCCTGCCATCCGGTCATGCGGCAGAAGGCGGGGTTGACGTAGGTGATGCGGCCGTTCAGATCGAGCGCGCGCAGGCCGATCAGCATCGAGTTTTCCATCGCGCGCCGGAACGAGGTCTCGGCCAGCAGCGCGCGCTGCGCCTCGGAGCGGCGGCTGGTATGGCGCCACATGCTCCACAGGCTCCACAGCAGGAAGCAGGACAGGCCCACCACCAGCCACAGCAGCATGTTGTTGGGCAGGTTCGACGGCGGCGGGTAGGCGTCGGCGCGCAGCGACAGCGAGTGGCCGGGCGGATCCAGCAGCACTTCATACGACAGCGCGTTGCCGGGCACTGGACGCAGCGAGGTGCTGGCGCGGGTCTGGTTGTTCTTATCGATCAGCGAGAAGCGGTAGCGCTCGGTCAGCTCCGGCGGCAGCAGGTGCGTCAGGATGCCGTTGATCGAGTACAGCGCGCCGAGCGTGCCGAGGAACTCGTTGTCGCGCACGATCGGCACTTGCATCAGCATGAAGCTGTCGCCGCGGTCGTTGACCAGCGGGCGCGAGTAGACCACGCGCTGGGTTTCGCGCGCGGCATCGAAGGTGTCCAGCACTTCGGGCTCGAGCGGCTGGTCCTGGTTTTCGCGCAGGCGCACCGCGAACTCGGACGTCGACGGCAGCGACCAGCGGCCGCGCTTGGTGGCGTCGAGCCAGTTGATAAAGACGATCTCGGAGTTCTCGCGCAGGATTTCCTGGGCGGCGGTACGGTAGGCGCCTTGCTCCAGTTGCGCGGCGGCGATGTCGCGCGCCAGCGAGGCCAGCTGGTCCTGGTTGCTGAGCAGCGACAGGCGTACGCGCTGTTGCGCCCAGGCGGCGTCGCGGTACAGCGCATCGCGTTGCTGCTGGCGCTCGGTCTCGTGCAGCGACCACAGGATCACGCCCATTGCCACCGTGAACAGCACGATCGCGACCAGCGGGATGAACATGAACCAGCTGGTGGCGACGAGATTGCGCCAGCGCAGCCACCACAGGCCGCGCGGGGCCGCCACCGGCGCGCCGTCGTCGGGGTCGAGGGTGTCGATCGGACCGAGCCCCGTCGCCGGAGGCGGGTTGTGGCCGGTGTCGCCCCCGGCGGCCTTGGCTGTGCCCGAAGCATCGGGAGAAAGCATGGCTGCACGCAGGCGGGAGAGGTAGCGATCGAGGAACGGCATGGGAGGGATTGACGGCTGACCGTTCAGTGTACCGAGATTATTGCGGTGCGTCGCTTGGGGAAAGCGCCAATGAAATCCCGGCCGCCGCTGTCCGCGCGGGCGCCCTTGCGGCTGGCGCCATGCGCGTCGTGGCGTGGATCTTGGTGCATTGCGTCATTATTCCACATCGTAAAAAACGATATCGCAATTTGAAAATTTCACTTGTGTTGCCCAATGGGCTTCCATAGAATCGGTTCGACCCAAGAATGCGGGCGGTAGCCATGCGCCTGCCGCGCGGAGGAGCCGGAACAGGTTCCCCGGCGGCGGCCCCGATGCAAGGCGCGGCAGCGCCGAACCCGCAACGGTGCGAGTCAACCCGTAGAGCCCCCAAAGCCGGCGCCGGAAGCGCAGGCACGGAAGCACGAATTCACCCAGGAGACAGTCATGTCCGCCGTACCAGAGCAGATTCTCGGCGCATCCAGCGCCAACGACGCCGATCCCCAGGAAACCCATGAATGGCTGGATGCCCTGCAGGGCGTCCTCGCCGCCGAGGGCCCGGCACGCGCCGCGTTCCTGATCGACAAGCAGATCGAGTACGCACGCGTGAACGGCGTGACCCAGCCGTTCCACGCCGAGACGCAGTACATCAACACCATCCCGGTGGAGCAGCAGGCCCGCATCCCCGGCGACCAGGACATCGAGCACCGCATCCGCTCGTACACCCGCTGGAACGCCATGGCGATGGTGCTGCGCGCCAACAAGCACACCAATGTCGGCGGCCATATCTCCTCGTTTGCCTCGGCGGCCACGCTGTATGACGTTGGCTACAACCATTTCTGGCGCGCCCCCTCGGAACAGAGCGGCGGCGACCTGGTCTTCGTGCAGGGCCACTCGGCACCGGGCGTGTACTCGCGCGCCTTCCTGCTGGGCCGCCTGAGCCAGGACCAGCTCGACAACTTCCGCCAGGAAGTCGACGGCCACGGCATCTCGTCCTACCCGCACCCGTGGCTGATGCCGGACTTCTGGCAGTTCCCGACGGTGTCGATGGGCCTGGGCCCGATCATGGCCATCTACCAGGCCCGCTTCATGAAGTACCTGGACAGCCGCGGCCTGGCCAAGGCCGGCGACCGCAAGGTCTGGGCCTTCCTGGGCGACGGCGAGACCGACGAGCCGGAATCGCTGGGCGCGATCGGCATGGCCGGCCGCGAGAAGCTCGACAACCTGGTCTTCGTCATCAACTGCAACCTGCAGCGCCTGGACGGTCCGGTGCGCGGCAACGGCAAGATCATCCAGGAACTGGAATCCGAATTCCGCGGTGCCGGCTGGAACGTGATCAAGGTGGTGTGGGGCAGCAAGTGGGATTCGCTGCTGGCGCGCGACACCAAGGGCCTGCTGATGAAGCGCATGATGGAATGCGTCGACGGCGAATACCAGACCATGAAGGCCAAGGACGGCGCCTACGTCCGCGAGCACTTCTTCAACACGCCTGAGCTGAAGGCGATGGTGGCCGACTGGTCCGACGACGATATCTGGCGCCTGAACCGCGGCGGCCACGATCCGCACAAGATCTACGCCGCCTACAAGGCCGCCAGCGAGCACAAGGGCCAGCCCACGCTGATCCTGGCCAAGACCATCAAGGGCTATGGCATGGGCGACGCCGGCCAGGCCATGAACGTGGCCCACCAGCAGAAGAAGATGCCGGTGGACGCGATCCGCAAGTTCCGCGACCAGTTCAATCTCCCCGTTGCCGACGACCAGCTGGAAGATGTGCCGTACATCACCTTCCCGGAAGGTTCGAAGGAACTGGAATACATGCGCCAGGCGCGCCTGAACCTGGGCGGCTACCTGCCGGCCCGCCGCCAGAAGGCCGAAGCGCTGCCGGTCCCGCAGCTGTCCGCGTTCGAGGCGCTGCTGAAGGCCACCGGCGAAGGCCGCGAAGTGTCCACCACCATGGCCTTCGTGCGTATCCTGAACACCCTGCTGAAAGACAAGCAGATCGGCAAGCACGTGGTGCCCATCGTCCCGGACGAGTCGCGCACCTTCGGCATGGAAGGCCTGTTCCGCCAGGTCGGCATCTGGAACCAGGAAGGCCAGAAGTATGTGCCGGAAGACCATGACCAGCTGATGTTCTACAAGGAATCGCAGACTGGCCAGGTGCTGCAGGAAGGCATCAACGAAGCCGGCGCCATGTGCGACTGGATCGCCGCCGCCACGTCGTACTCGACGCACGGCGTGCAGATGATCCCCTTCTACATCTACTACTCGATGTTCGGCATCCAGCGTATCGGCGACCTGTGCTGGGCCGCTGCCGACATGCGCTCGCGCGGCTTCCTGCTGGGCGGCACCGCCGGCCGCACCACGCTGAACGGCGAGGGCCTGCAGCATGAAGACGGCCACTCGCACGTGTTCCACGCCGCGATCCCGAACTGCATCTCGTACGACCCGACCTACCAGTACGAACTGGCGGTGATCATGCAGGACGGCCTGCGCCGCATGTACGCCGAGCAGGAAGACGTCTACTACTACCTGACGGTGATGAACGAGAACTACGAGCATCCGGAAATGCCGGCTGGCGTAGAGCAGGACATCGTCAAGGGCATGTACCAGTTCCGCAAGGGCGTCGAGAACAGCAACGCGCCGCGCGTGCAGCTGCTGGGCTCCGGCACGATCTTCCGCGAGGTGGTTGCCGCCGCCGAGCTGCTGAAGAAGGACTGGGGCGTCGAGTCCGACCTGTGGAGCTGCCCGAGCTTCACCGAGCTGGCCCGCGAAGGCCAGGCCGCCGAGCGCTTCAACCTGCTGCACCCGGCCGAAGCCCAGCGCGAAGCCTTTGTCACGCAGAAGCTGAAGTCGGTCCGCGGCCCGGTGATTGCATCGACCGACTACGTGCGCGCCTTCGCCGAGCAGATCCGCCCGTTCGTGCCGCGCCGCTACGTGGTGCTGGGCACCGACGGCTTCGGCCGCTCGGATACCCGCGAGAAGCTGCGCCACTTCTTTGAAGTGGACCGCCACTGGGTCACGCTGGCCGCGCTCAAGGCGCTGGCCGACGAGGGCGCCATCAGCCGCGACAAGGTGGCCGAGGCCATCAAGAAGTACAACCTCGACCCGAGCAAGCCCAACCCGATGTCGGTCTGATCCGGCAGCCTGCACCCACCCCCGCAGTACGGCGACGCCGTGCCGCGGGCGCCCCGGCAAACCGCCGGCTGGCGCCTTGCGGCATGGCGGCGTGACAGAAGCGGGCGGCGAAGGTAATCTCGCCGCTTGCGGATGTCGTGCGCGCCGGCCTGCCCAGGAGACACTGAATGAGTCAAGCAATTGAAATCAAGGTGCCGGATATCGGCGACTATGACGCCGTTCCCGTCATCGAAGTGCATGTGAAACCCGGCGACAGCATCAACGCGGAAGACGCGCTGGTGACGCTGGAATCGGACAAGGCCACCATGGACGTGCCCTCGCCGCAGGCCGGCGTGGTCAAGGACGTCCGCATCAAGGTGGGCGACAACGTGTCCGAAGGCTCCGTGCTGGTTATGCTGGAAGCGGCCAACGAGGCCTCCGCGGCACCGCCCGCCGGGGCCGCTGCGCCTGCTCCGGCGCCGGCCGCCGCAGCGCCCGCACCCGCTGCCGCGCCGGCAGTGGCTCCCGCGGCAGCCCCTGCCGCGAGCGGTGGCGGCGCCATCGAAGTCAAGGTACCCGATATCGGCGACTACGACGCCGTGCCGGTCATCGAAGTCCACGTCAAGCCGGGCGACACCATCAACGCCGAAGACGCGCTGGTGACGCTGGAATCCGACAAGGCAACCATGGACGTGCCGTCGCCACAGGGCGGCGTGGTCAAGGAAGTCAAGGTCAAGGTTGGCGACAACGTGTCCGAAGGTACGCTGCTGCTGATCCTGGAAGGCGCCGCCGCGGCACCGGCTCCGGCTGCCGCGGCGGCTCCGGCACCGGCCGCTGCCAGCGCGCCCGCCCCGGCACCCGCGCCCGCGGCGGCCCCGGCTCCGGCAGCAGCGGCTGCCGCCGCGCCGGCCGTCGCTGGCGTAAGCGGCAAGGCCGCCCACGCCAGCCCGTCGGTGCGCAAGTTCGCACGCGAGCTGGGCGTCGACGTGTCGCGCGTGGCCGGCACCGGCCCCAAGGGCCGCATCACGCAGCAGGACGTGCAGAACTACGTCAAGGGCGTGATGACCGGCCAGGCCGCCGCGCCGGCCCAGGCTGCCGCGGCTGGCGGCGGCGGTGGCGAGCTCGGCCTGCTGCCGTGGCCGAAGGTCGATTTCACCCGCTTCGGCGAGGTGGAAAGCAAGGCCCTGTCTCGCATCAAGAAGATTTCCGGCGCCAACCTGCACCGCAACTGGGTCATGATCCCGCACGTCACCAACCATGACGAAGCGGACATCACCGAGCTGGAAGCCTTCCGCGTGCAGCTGAACAAGGAAAACGAGAAGTCCGGCATCAAGGTCACCATGCTGGCCTTCATGATCAAGGCCACGGTCGCGGCGCTGAAGAAGTTCCCGAACTTCAATGCCTCGCTCGACGGCGACAACCTGGTGCTGAAGAAGTACTTCAACATCGGTTTCGCCGCCGACACCCCGAATGGCCTGGTCGTGCCGGTGATCAAGGACGCCGACAAGAAGGGCGTGCTGGAGATCAGCCAGGAAATGAGCGAGCTGGCCAAGCTGGCGCGCGACGGCAAGCTCAAGCCGGACCAGATGCAGGGCGGCTGCTTCTCGATCTCGTCGCTGGGCGGCCTGGGCGGCACGTACTTCACGCCGATCATCAACGCGCCGGAAGTGGCCATCATGGGCGTGTGCAAGTCGTTCCAGAAGCCGGTGTGGGACGGCAAGCAGTTCGCGCCGCGCCTGACGCTGCCGCTGTCGCTGTCGTGGGACCACCGCGTCATCGACGGCGCCGAGGCTGCGCGCTTCAACACGTACTTCGCGCAACTGCTGGCCGACTTCCGCCGCATCCTGCTGTAAAAAGCAGCCGCGACGCACACCGGCTTTGCCGGTGTGCGAAAGGCCAGCCACCTGAGTTGATTCAGAGGAGCGAGCCATGACTACCTGTGTTGTCGTCAAGAAGGGCGCCGAGGTGGCGATCGCGGCGGACGCGCTGGTCACCTTCGGCGATACGCGGCTGTCGCGCGCGTATGAGCGCAACCAGAAGGTCTTTCCGGTCGGCGACGGCTTTATCGCGCTGGCCGGGACGACCGCGCACTTCCCGGTCATGCGCACGCTGCTGGCGGGCCTGGGCGAGGAGTGCCGGCTGGACTCGCGCGACGACGTGTTCCGCACCTTCCTGAAGGTGCACGAGAAGCTGAAGACGGAGTACTTCGTCAACACCAAGGAAGACGAGGACGATCCCTACGAGTCGTCGCAGATCGTATGCCTGATCGCCAATCCGGCCGGCATCTTCGGCGTCTATTCGTATCGCGAGGTGTTTTCGTTCGACCGTTTCTGGGGCATCGGCTCGGGCCGCAACTACGCGCTGGGCGCGATGCACGCGGTGTATGACCGGCCCGACCTGGATGCGGGCGAGATCGCGCGCATCGGCGTCGATGCGGGCGTGGAGTTCGACAAAAGCTCATCGGGGCCGATCGAGGTCCATACGGTGCGGCTGCACGATGCAGACAATGGCGCAGCGCCGGCGGCGGATGCGGCAACCAACAACGACGGCGCGCCCTGAAGCCGAGAGGCGGGCGCGTATTGAGGAGCAAATATGAGTGTGATCGAAGTCAAGGTGCCGGATATCGGCGATTTCGACGCGGTGGAAGTGATCGAGGTACTGGTCAAGGCCGGCGATACGGTCGAGACGGAACAGTCCCTGATCGTGCTGGAGTCCGACAAGGCGAGCATGGATGTGCCGTCGTCGGTCGCCGGCAAGGTGGTGGAAGTCAAGGTCAAGGTGGGCGACAAGGTCGGCCAGGGCGCGGTGATCTGCACCGTGGAGGCCGAGGCCGCCGCCGCTGCACCGGCGCCCGCGCAAGCTCCGGCTCCGGCCGCTGCGCCTGCGCAGGCTGCCGCGGCACCGGCCGCCGCTGCGCCGGCCGCCGCAACGCATAGCGGCGGTGCCGATATCCAGTGCGAAATGCTGGTGCTGGGCGCCGGCCCCGGCGGCTACTCGGCCGCCTTCCGCGCCGCCGACCTGGGCATGAATACCGTGCTGGTCGAACGCTACAGCACGCTTGGCGGCGTCTGCCTGAACGTGGGCTGCATCCCCTCCAAGGCGCTGCTGCACAACGCCGCCGTGATCGACGAAGCCAAGGCGCTGGCCGCCCATGGCATCCTGTTCGGCGAAGCCAAGATCGACCTCGACGGCCTGCGCCACTACAAGAACCAGGTGGTCGGCAAGCTGACCGGCGGCCTGGCCGGCATGGCCAAGGCGCGCAAGGTGCAGGTGGTGCGCGGCATCGGCAACTTCCTCGACCCGCACCATATGGAAGTCGAGCTGACCGAGGGCGAGGGCAAGCGCAGCACCGGCAAGAAGACCGTGATCCGCTTCGAGAAGGCCATCATCGCCGCCGGCAGCCAGGCGGTGAAGCTGCCCTTCATCCCGGAAGACCCGCGCATCGTCGACTCGACCGGCGCGCTCGAACTGCCGGAAGTGCCCAACAAGATGCTGGTCATCGGCGGCGGCATCATCGGCCTGGAAATGGCCACGGTCTACAGCACGCTGGGCGCGGAAATCGATGTCGTCGAGATGCTGCCGGGCCTGATGGGCGGCGCTGACCGCGACCTGGTCAAGGTCTGGGAAAAGAAGAACAAGGACCGTTTCGGCAAGGTCATGCTGAATACCAAGACGGTCGGGGTGGAAGCCAAGCCGGACGGCATCTACGTAAAGTTCGAGGGCGAGCAGGCCCCGGCCGAGGCGCAACGCTACGACCTGGTGCTGGTGTCGGTGGGCCGCGCGCCCAACGGCAAGCGCATCGCCGCCGAAAAGGCGGGCGTGGCCGTGACCGACCGCGGCTTTATCAACGTCGACAAGCAGATGCGCACCAACGTGCCGCATATCTTCGCGATCGGCGACGTCGTCGGCCAGCCGATGCTGGCGCACAAGGCGGTGCATGAAGCCCACGTGGCCGCGGAAGCCGCGCATGGCGAGAAGGCGTTCTTCGATGCCAAGCAGATCCCGTCGGTGGCCTTTACCGATCCGGAAGTGGCCTGGGCCGGCCTGACCGAAGACGAGTGCAAGGCGCAGGGCATCAAGTACAGCAAGGGTGTGTTCCCGTGGGCCGCTTCGGGCCGCGCCATCGCCAATGGCCGCGACGAGGGCTTTACCAAGCTGATCTTCGACGAGGAAACGCATCGCGTGATCGGCGGCGGTATCGTGGGTACGCACGCCGGCGACCTGATCAGCGAAGTGTGCCTGGCGATCGAGATGGGCGCCGATGCGGTGGATATCGGCAAGACCATCCACCCGCACCCGACGCTGGGCGAATCGATCGGCATGGCGGCTGAGATCTACGAAGGTACCTGTACCGACGTGCCGCCGCCGCGCAAGCGCTGAGGATTCCGCAGCAAGCGCAGAACTCGCCTCCGGGCGGGTTCTTTTTTTGCCCCGAGAATGCAATTAACCGCCAGAAGCCCGAGGCCACCACACTGGGGGCCAACAGGGCGGGGCGCTGCACAAGCGGGAAAGAGAAAAACCAAAAAAAAGCCCGGCCTTTGCAGGCCAGGCTTTAACGATACCTTTGGACAAGGAGACCGCGGTACCGAGGAGACATCGGCAGACCAGGCAGTGCCGCTATCCTCGGTCGGGACACCACCTTCATCGTTGGCAAAACACACCGGCAGGTTTCCGCTTCGATGCGCTTTGCCAACGGACCGGCCGGAGCCGGTCCATCGTCAAGGCAAACAGCTATCAGGCAACCGTAGCCTTCTTCGCCGTGGCCGTACGGGCCGTGGCGCTGGCTTGCTGGGCAGCCTTGGTGGCGGCGGAAGCAGCGGCCTGGAAGTTGGTTTCAGCGATTTCCACGGCTTGCTTGGTCGCCTTCTGCACCGACTCGTAGGCGTTGTTGGCAGCCGAGATCGCCGACTTCACGATGGCCACGGTCGATTCCGAACCGGCCGGGGCGTTCTTGGCGAAGTTCTCGACCAGCGCCTGCACGTTCTTCGAGCCTTCGGCCAGTTGGGCCTCGGCCACCTTGGTGAACTCGCTCTGGGTTTCCGAAGCGATTTCGTACAGGTGACGGGTGTAAGCCAGGGTCTTCTCGGCGACCGGTTGCACGGCTGCGGCCTGCAGGGCCAGCAGTTCCTGTGCGTCCTTGGCCGACAGCGCCTTCTTGGCGTTTTCCACGTTTTCGGCGAACGTGGTCTTCACGACCTGCAGGTTCAGTTCGACAAGCTTTTCGACGCCTTCAAATGCCTTGGTAGTCAGGCCGAACAGCGTTTCCAGGTTTGCTTTTTGCGCTGCTGCGACTTGTTCCGGGGTCAGGATCATTGCTGGTCTCCAGTGGTGAACTTCAAGGTCAAGCAAAATACAAAAATAAGCCGCCTAGATGTCAGGGCCGTGACGGTGTTTCCCGTTTCGGCCAGCCCAGGCGCGTGTGGGTGGTTGTGTGCCGCGCCCGATGCTTTGATGCGCCGCAACAATTCCAATTCTAGGGAAGCCAGGTTTAATGTCAAGCGCATTTTGTGCGTCGCACAAAAAGATTGTGGCGGTGCGCTGATTTTGTGCCGCAGCAGGCATTTCGGCAGGGCGGCGAGGGATGGTGAGCGATGCTAACATCGCGGCTTGCCTCGCTGTACGGCTGGCCGCCGCCTGCGAAAACCGACAAGACGTGAACAGAACCGCACAGGCCGACCCATGCTCGCCTTCTACGCCGACCATTTCGTGTTGCCGCTGCCGCCGGGACATCGTTTCCCGATGCGCAAGTACAGCATGCTGCGCGACACGGTCGCAACCCAGATTCCTGGCCTGCGCCTGGCCGAGGCGCCGCGCGCCGGCGACGATGCCCTGCTGCTGGCGCATACGCCGGAATACGTACAGGCCGCTTCCGCCGGCACGCTGGATGCCGCCCGCCAGCGCGAAATCGGCTTCCCGTGGTCCGAAGCCATGGTCGAGCGCTCGCGGCGCTCTGCCGGTGCCACCATCGAGGCGTGCCGGGCGGCCTTGCGCGAAGGCGTTGCCGTGAACCTCGCGGGCGGTACGCATCACGCGTATGCCGACAAGGGAGGCGGCTTCTGCGTGTTCAACGACGCTGCCATTGCGGCGCGCGTGCTACAGCGCGACGGCGACGTGCGCCGCGTGGCGGTGGTCGATCTCGACGTGCACCAGGGCAACGGCACGGCGTCGATCCTGCAAGGCGACCCCACCGTGTTCACGCTGTCGCTGCACGGCGAGAAAAACTACCCGTTCCGCAAGGAAGCCAGCGACCTCGACGTCGGCCTGCCGGACGGCTGCGACGACGATGGCTATGCCAGTGCGCTGCAGGCGGCACTGGATACGCTATTCAGCCGCTTCGCGCCCGACCTGCTGATCTACCTGGCCGGCGCCGATCCGCACGAGGGCGATCGGCTCGGGCGGCTCAAACTGAGCTTCGCCGGCCTGGCGCGGCGTGACCAACTGGTATTCGACGCCGCCATGGCGCGCGGACTGCCGGTGGCGGTGGCGATGGCCGGTGGCTACGGCAACCAGATCGAAGACACGGTCGCGGTCCACGTGCAGACCGTGCGCCTGGCCGCGCAATACCATGCCCGCCACGGCACGCTGGTGGGGGTGTCATGAGCGCCGCGGCAGAACCCGGCCGCGCGGTGGGCGCGGGCACCCGCCAGACGGCATGGGTGGCGGCGATGCCGTGGCTGTTCGTGCTGATCTGGAGCACCGGCTTCATCGTTGCCAAGTACGGCATGCCGTATGCGGAACCGATGACATTCCTGTTCCTGCGCTTTGCCGGCGTGCTGGTGCTGATGGTGCCGTTCGTGCTGCTGGCCGGCGTGCCGTTGCCGCGCGCGGCCGGCTCGACACATACCGACTGGCGCGTGGTCGGCCATCTTGCCGTGGCGGGCTTGCTGCTGCAGGGCGGCTACCTTGGTGGCGTGTGGGCGGCGATCAAGCTCGGCATGCCGGCCGGCGTGTCGGCGCTGATCGCGGGCATGCAGCCGATCCTGACCGCGCTGATCGCCGCGCGGCTGGGCGAGCGCATCAGCGGGCGCCAGTGGCTGGGCCTGCTCCTGGGCATCGCCGGCGTGGCACTGGTGGTGGGCAACAAGCTCGGCACCAGCGCGCTGACGCCGGCAAGCCTGGCGCTGGCGGTCGGCGCGCTGCTCAGCATTACCGTCGGCACGGTCTACCAGAAGCACTTCTGCCCGGTGTTCGACCTGCGCATGGGATCCGTGATCCAGTTCGGCGCCGCCGCGCTCGCCTGCCTGCCATTCATGTTCCTGTTCGAGACCCGCGGCGTGCAATGGACCGCCGCCATGATCGGCGCGCTGGCGTGGTCGGTGGTGGCGTTGTCCATCGGCGCCATCTCGCTGCTGTTCGTGCTGATCCGCCAGGGCGCGGCAACCAGGGTGTCGAGCCTGATGTACCTGACGCCGCCAACCACTGCCGTGATGGCCTGGCTGCTCTTCGGCGAACGCTTCCCGCCGCTGGCCGCCGCGGGCATGGTGCTTGCTGCGTCAGGGGTGGCACTGGTCATCCGCAGGTAGCGCTGGTGCGTTCGTTTCGCAGGCGCGAACGCGTCAACGGTTGCCCTGGCGCACTCCGTTTCCCTTTTCCGTTCTTGCCCAGTTCCTTGCTCGCCCCATGAAGCCACAAGCCGACCCGCGCAGTGCCTATCCGTACTTCCAGCCGATCACGACACGTTGGATGGATAACGATGTCTATGGCCACGTTAACAACGTTGTCTACTACAGTTATTTTGACACCGTGGTGAATACCTACCTGATCCGGCAGGGTGCGCTCGATCTCGAGTCGGGCAAGACAATCGGGCTGGTGATCGAGACGCAGTGCAACTACTTCTCGTCGCTCAGCTTCCCGGAGACCGTGGTCGCAGGCTTGCGCGTCGCCAGGCTCGGCACGTCGAGCGTGCGCTATGAGGTCGGCCTGTTCAGCGGCGACAACGAGGTTGCCGCCGCGCAGGGGCATTTCATCCACGTCTATGTCGATCGCGCCACGCGCCGGCCGGTACCGCTGCCGGCGCCGCTGCGCGAGGCGCTGCTGCCGCTGGCGGTCGCAGGCGCGCAAGGGTGACGGCGGGGCAATGGAGACGAACAAGATGTCCCTCGAGATGAAACCGGGTTCGCAGGACGCCGTGGCGTGCGTGGATCGTGCGATCCTGACACGGCGTTCGGTGCGGGCCTTTCTCGATACGCCCGTGCCGCGGGAGACCGTGGAAGACATTCTGGCCGTCGCCAGCCGCGCTCCCTCCGGCACCAATACGCAGCCATGGCGGGTCTATGTCCTGTCGGGAGAAGCCAAGGCAAAGTTGTGCGCCGATGTGCTTGCCGCTTACGAAGACCCCGAGCGCGACAGCAAGTACCTGGAGGAATACCCGTACTACCCCCGCGAATGGGCCAACCCCTACCTGGCGCGACGGCGCAAGGTGGGCTGGGACCTGTACGGCCTGCTTGAGATCAGCCGCGAGGACAAGGCGCGCATGCATGAGCAGCACGCGCGCAACTTCCGTTTCTTCGATGCGCCGGTGGGGATGATCTTTACCATCGACCGCATCATGGAGCAGGGCAGCTGGCTCGACTACGGCATGTTCCTGCAAAGCATCATGGTTGCCGCGCGGGCGCGCGCGCTGGATACCTGCCCGCAGGCGGCGTTCACGCAGTTCCACAAGATCATTGCCAGCCACTTGCTGCTGCCGCCGGAGGAAATGGTGGTGTGCGGCATGTCGCTGGGATTTGCCGATCCGGACGCGCCGGAAAATCGCATGACCACCGAACGGGAACCGGTGAGCGGGTTTGCGCGTTTCCTCTCATAGAGAGGTTTGTATCAATGTGTAACGATTGCTGCCGATATAGAGAGCGAATTGCCGTATTGGCCGTGATTGTTACTGGGGTGAGCAAGGCGGAGCGATTGTAGTTCGTTTGCGGACGTGACCTGTGGTCAACTTTTTCCACCATGTGGAAATGTTTGTAAATCGAACTTTAAGGAGCGTCTGTAAGTCTTTAATCTTGCTAACAATTTCTTAATTTTCTACACTAGCGCCATTCCTCATGCGCTGAACGAATCATGTTTCGGTCTGATTCCATTTTTTCCAGATTCTTCGGCTCCACGCCCTTGTCCGCCGTTGCCGCCGCGGTGCTGGTGTCGGTGTCGATGGTTGCAGCTCCCGTCGCCGAAGCTGCCAGTACGTCCGCAAGCACGCAAAAAGCGTCTAAAAAGCAGGCAACTAACGCTAAAGTCACCAAAAAATCCGCTTCCAAGGCTGTGAGCGCGAAGTCGCGCACCAGCAAGGTTGCCAAGAGCGAAGCCCGTTCCGGCCGCAAGGTGATCGTGCTGAAAAACGGCAAGCGCCAGGTCGTGGCCGCGCATCGCGCGGCGCCGGTGCGCGCCGTGTTCACGCCCGCCAAGCCATCGCTGGGCGAGGCGATGGGGCTGCGCGACACCGATGACGCGCTCGCGCTGCGCTCCAGCGTGGCGCTGGTGATGGACCAGGGCTCCAACGAGGTGCTGTTCCAGAAGAACGCCTCGGCGGTACTGCCGATCGCCTCGATCACCAAGCTGATGACCGCGCTGGTGGTCATGGACGCGCGCCTGCCGATGGATGAAGTGCTGACCATCACCGAGGAAGACCGCGACACCGAAAAGCACAGCAGCTCGCGCCTGCGCTTTGGTACGCAGCTGACCCGCCAGGAACTGCTGCTGCTGGCGCTGATGTCGTCCGAGAACCGTGCCGCTTCGGCGCTGGGCCGCCACTATCCGGGCGGGCTGCCGTCTTTCGTGCAGGCCATGAACCGCAAGGCGCGCGAGCTGGGCATGAACGACAGCCACTTTGTCGACTCAAGCGGCCTGTCGAGCAGTAATGTCTCGAGCGCGATGGACCTGGTGCGCATGGTCAACGCCGCATACCGCAACCCGACCATCCGCGAGTTCTCGACCCAGACCGAGCATGAGGTCAACGTGCTGGGCCGCACGCAGCACTATGTCAGCACCAACCGCCTGGTGCGCGGCGGCAACTGGGAGATCGGCCTGCAGAAGACCGGCTTTATCTCCGAGGCAGGCCAGTGCCTGGTGATGCAGGCACGCGTGCAGGGCCGCAATGTGGTGATGGTGTTCCTGGATTCGGCGGGCAAGCTGTCGCGCTTTGCCGATGCCAACCGTGTCAAGGACTGGCTGGAGCATGCGCCGTCGCAGCACCCGCAGGGCTTTCCCTCTTCCCCTAACTTGACGCAGCGTCCGGGCGGCGCGCACGCGATCCTGGCTTCGCAGCAGGGGCGTGGTATCTGATCGCTGGCCTGCAATGAAAAACGCGCCGGATCCCGGCGCGTTTTTTTGTACCAGCGCGACAGCGCTCAGAGCAGCTTGCCCGGGTTCATGATCCCGGCCGGATCAAATACCGCCTTGATCTCTCGCATCAGCCGCAATTCCAGAGGATCCTTGACCGCCAGGAAGGCATGGCGCTTGAGCTGGCCGATGCCGTGCTCGGCGCTGATGCTGCCGCCGTAGCGCATTACTTCATCCAGCACCGCGTCAGTCACCGCCTCGCCCTGGGCCGCTGCCCAGTCCTTGGGGGCGCCTGCCGGGCGCGACAGGTTGTAGTGCAGATTGCCATCGCCGAAGTGGCCAAAGACAAAGGGCCGGATCGCCGGGTCGAGCGCGCGCAGCCGGCTTGCCATTGACGCCATGAACGCCGGGATCTGTTCGATCGGCAGCGACACGTCGTGCTTCAGGTGCGGACCATCGGCGCGCTGTGCCTCGGAGATTTCCTCGCGCAGTTTCCACAGCGCCTGCAGCTGTGCCAGCGATGCCGAGACCGCCGCGTCGAGACAGAGTTCGCGCTCCAGCGCTTCGCTGATCACGCGCTCCAGCAGCGCGTTGAGCGCATCCTCATCCGTGGTGTCCGCCAGTTCGACCAGCACATAGGCGGGATAGCGCTGCGCGAACGGTTCCTGCACGCCTTCCGCGTGCGTCAGCACCAGGTCGAGGCAGTCGCCGGTAAAGAACTCGAATGCCTGCAGGCGCGCGCCGCACTGCGCGAACAGCAGCTCATACAGCTCCAGCGATTGCGCTGGCGAGGCTACTGCCGCCAGCACCACGCTACGCGTATCGGTGCGTGGGAACAGCCGCAGGGCCGCCGCCGTGATCACGCCCAGCGTGCCTTCCGAGCCGATCAGCAGCTGCTTCAGGTCGTAGCCGGTGTTGTCCTTGCGCAGCGTGCGCAAGCCGTTGAACACCTCGCCGTTGGGCAGCACGGCTTCGACGCCCAGCACCAGCTCGCGCGCCATGCCATAGCGCACCACGTTGACGCCGCCGGCATTGGTGGCCAGGTTGCCGCCGATCTGGCACGAATCCTCGGCCGCCAGCGAAAGCGGCAACAGCCGGTTGGCCTCCTGCGCGGCGCGGCGCAGGTTGCCGAGGATGCAGCCGGCCTCGGCCACCATGGTGTTGGCGATTGTGTCGAGCGAGCGCACCGCATTCATGCGGTCCAGGCTCAGCACCACGTTGCCCGCCTGACCGTCAGGCGTAGCACCGCCGCACAGGCCGGTATTGCCGCCGCGCGGCACCACCGGCACCGCCGCCTGCTGGCACAGCGCCAGCGCGCGCGAGACCTGTTCCACGCTGCGCGGACGCACCACTGCCTGCGCCTGCCCACGATAGATGCCGCGCCAGTCAGACAGCCACGGAGCGATGTCGTCGGGGTTGGTCAGGACAGTGTCGGGGCCGAGCGCTTCGGCGAGGCGTTGGGCGAAATGAGCGGTTTGCATGATGTTCGGTGTTTCCGTGGTGTCAGGGCTGCGCGGGGGAAGGGCTGGCGGTGCGCGCGCGCAGCGTCAGGCCAAGACGCCGCGCCGCGTTCCGTAGGTGGGTGACCGCGGCGGTCCGGGCTGCGTCGGGGTCGCCGCGGCGGATCGCGTCGACGATGGCTTCATGTTCGGCCTGCACGCCTTCGGCCAGCCCAGGCTGGCGCAGCGTATTGGCGCGCGCGGTGGCGACTGCCTGGTGCAGTTGCAGGTTCAGGTACTGCAGCAACTGGCGGTAATACGGGTTATGCGTCGCCGCGGCGATGCCGATATGGAAGGCCGCGTCGATATCGGTTGCCGGCTGCCCGTCGTGGAGGTGGGCATGCAGCCGCTCGAGCAGCGCAGCCAGCGCGGCGACGTCGTCATCGGTGCGGCGCACGGCCGCGAGCGCGGCCGCGGCGCCTTCCAGGTCGATGCGCAGGTCGTACAGGTCAGCCAGGCCGGCGGCGTCGATATCGGGCTCGCGCGGCAGCTGGAACCCCGCCGCGCCGGTCCGCGAGCGCACCGTGCAGCCCACGCCCTGGCGCGTCTCGACAAAGCCCTGCGAGCGCAGGTGCTCGGTGACTTCGCGGATCACCGCGGCGCTGACGCCATATTGCTCCGAGAGCTGTTTGCCGGTCGGCAGCCGGGTGCCGACCGGGTACGCGCCGCTTTCGATATCGGCGCGCAACTGGCGGGTGACCTGTTCGGTGAGGGTGACGGCACGGGTTCGCATGGCCGTCGATTATAAGGTTTGCTGGTTATCAGAAAACTAAGGGTAAACCTATATGAATCAATGTGCCCGATGCCGGAAGTAAAAACGCGCGGGCCGCCATTGCTGGCGGCCCGCGCGTCGTCGCGCTCTCGAACGAATGCCGGCGCTCAGGCCGCGGCTTCGGACACGTAGCCCATGCCGCGCGAGATCTGCAGCGCGGTTTCCTTCAGGTTCTGCAGCCAGCTGTCCTGGAGCCGGTCAGCCGGGGCCGACAGCGACAGGCCCGCCACCAGCCGGCGCGAGTCGTCGTAGATGCCGGCGGCAATGCAGCGCACGCCCAGTTCCAGTTCTTCATTGTCGCGGGCGTAGCCATTGGTGCGGACCCAGTTCAGCTCCCGCTCCAGCTTGGTCAGGTCCGTGATCGAGGTCCGGGTATGCCCGGCCAGGCCGGTGCGGGTGGCGTAGTTGCGCACGCGCGCCGACTCGTCGGCGGCCAGGAACAGCTTGCCGACCGAGGTCAGGTGCAGCGGCGCGCGGCCGCCGATGGCGCGCACCACCTGCATGCCGGAGCGCTCGCTGTAGGCGCGCTCGATATACACGATCTCGTCGCCCTGGCGTACCGACAGGTTGACCGTCTGCCCGGTCACGCGGTGCAGCGCGCGCATCGGCGCCAGCGCAGCGTCGCGCACCGACAGGCGAGCCTTGACCAGGTTGCCCAGTTCCAGCAGGCGCATGCCAAGACGGTAGCTGCCCGGATCGGAACGATCGACGAAACGGCAGGCCACCATGTCGTTAAGGATGCGGTGCGCGGTGGAAGGATGCAGGCCCGTGGCCAGCGACAGCTCTTTCAGGCTGACCGGGTCGGCGTGCTGGGCGAGGGCGTCCAGCAGGGTCATCATGCGCTCGATGACCTGGATGGACGTCTTGCCGGGTGACTTGTCTGCTTCGGACATAGTGGAAAGAGAGGAAATTGTTGCTTTGCGGCAATTTTAAGTGTCTGCCTGATTCTATCTCGCATCGTGAAAATTTCAATAGGTGAAATGACATTACGGTAAGAATCACGCCGTGATGTCGCCTGGGAAAGTGATGTGTTTCGCACCGCATTCATGCCGGCGATGAACCGCTTGTGCGCCACGCGCGGCCCAAGGCGCGCATAATTGCGGGGTTTTGGGGTCTGGAGAAGCCAACAATGCGAGTCGGTCTGTTCGCCACCTGCCTGGTGGACCTGATGCGTCCGGAGATCGGATTTTCGGTGCTGAAGCTGCTGGAAGCCGCGGGCTACGAGGTCATGGTGCCCGAGGCGCAGACCTGCTGCGGCCAGCCGGCATACAACTCGGGCGAGCGCCCGGTGTCGCGGGATCTCGCCGAGAAATTCCTGCGCGAGTTCGAGATGTTCGACTACATCGTGGTCCCGTCGGGAAGCTGCGGCGGCATGATCCGCCACCACTACGGTGACCTGCTGCGCGACGATCCGGAGCTGAACGGCCGCTATGAACGCCTGCGCGAACGGGTGTACGAGCTGACCGAGTTCCTGGTCAACGTTGCGCGCGTCGAGACGCTGCCGTCCGGTTTTGCCGGCCATATCACTTACCACGATTCCTGTTCCGGCCTGCGCGAGCTGGGCGTCAAGCAACAGCCGCGCGAACTGCTGTCGCGCCTGCCCGGCGTCCAGCTCACCGAGATGAAGGACTGCGAAGCCTGCTGCGGCTTCGGCGGCACGTTCTCGGTCAAGTACGGCAATATCTCGACGGCCATCGTCGACGAGAAATGCGCCAACATCAAGGCCAGCGGCGCCGATGCGGTGGTGCTGGGCGACCTGGGCTGCATCCTCAATATCGAAGGCCGGCTGCGCCGCACCGGCGACAGCCAGACCCGCGTGCTGCATATCGCCCAGGTGCTGGCCGGCGACGCCTGACAACGAGAGACGCCACGATGCAAGTCCACAGTATGGAATTCAAGGCGCGCGCCGGCCAGAAGCTGGCCGACCAGCGCCTGCAGCAGAACCTGAAGAAGCTCTCGACCAAGTTCGTCACGGCACGCGCCGATGCCATCCGCGACATCGACTTCGACGCCACGCGCGAGGCGCTGAAGGAGCGCCGCAACCGCGCGCTCGAAAACCTCGATGTCTGGCTGGCGACGTTCGAGCAGAACGCCACCAGCCGCGGCGCCACGGTCCTGTTCGCCGAGACCACCGCCGACGCCGCGCGCCTGGTCGCCGAGATCGCGCAGAAGCACGGCGTGAAGAAGGTCATCAAGAGCAAGTCGATGGTGACCGAGGAAATGCGCCTGAACCAGGTGCTGGGCGAGATGGGTGTGCAGAGCATCGAGACCGACCTCGGCGAGTACATCCTGCAGATCAACGACTCGGAGCCGCCATCGCACATCATTGCGCCGGTGGTGCACAAGGACAAGGACGAGATCGCCGACCTGTTCGCCAGGGTTCACCACAAGCCGCGGCTGACCGATATCCCGGAGATGACCCGCGAGGCGCGCGAGGTGCTGCGCCCGGAATTCCTGTCGGCCGACATGGGCGTGACCGGAGGCAACTTCATCATCGCCGAGACCGGGTCGGTCGCGGTGGTTACCAATGAAGGCAACGAAGGCATGTGCACGGTGATGCCGCGCGTGCACGTGGCCGTGACCGGCATCGAGAAGGTGTTGCCGACGCTGGAAGACCTGGCCACGGTCATGCGCCTGCTGCCGCGTTCGGCCACTGGCCAGGCGATCTCCAACTACTTCTCGCTGCTGACCGGCCCGCGCGCCGAAGGCGAGCGCGATGGCCCCGAGCATATGTACTTCGTGCTGGTCGACGGCGGCCGCTCGGGGCTGATCGGCGGCGATTTCCAGGAGATGCTGCGCTGCATCCGCTGCGGCGCCTGCATGAACCATTGCCCGGTCTACCAGAAGATCGGCGGCCATGCCTATGGCTGGGTCTATCCGGGGCCAATGGGCAGCGTGCTGACGCCCAGCTACGTAGGCCTGGCGAATGCGGTGGACCTGCCGCAGGCGGCGACCATGTGCGGCGAATGCAATCGGGTCTGTCCGGCTTCGATCCCGCTGTCGGACCTGTTGCGCAAGCTGCGCGAGAAGCAGATGGAACGCGGCCTGCGACCGTGGCAGGAGCGCTTTGCGCTGAAGGCCTGGGGCTACGTGGCCAAGCGGCCCGACCTGTACGCCTTTGCCACGCGCATCGGTGCCTGGTGGCTGGGCCGCATGGGCGGCGGCAACAAGCTGATCACCAGCCTGCCGATGGCCGGCAAGGGCTGGACCGAAACCCGCGACATGCCGGCCCCGTCGGGCCGTACGTTCCGCGAACTCTACAAGGAAAGGAGGGCGCGTTCATGAGCGCAGCCAACACGGAAACGCTGGCGCGCATGCGCGCCGCACTGGACCGGCACGTCGCGGGGGCCATGCCCGCGCAGGAACTCGTGCGTGCGTGGCGCGATGCCGGCAGCGGGCTGGCGCTGCCGCCCGTCTATGGGCAGGCGATGGAAGAGCTGCTGCGCAGGCTGGAGATGTCGGCGGTGTTTGCGCAGGACAGTTGCTCGTTCTCGAGCAGCGCGGTGACGGACCAGCTGGCGAGGTGGCTGGACAAGGCGGCCACGGCCTGAGGCCGATACGCCTCGCCGCAGCCGCCCCCGCGGCTCAACGCTTCATCATCCCCGTCAGCGTCTCCACGAACTCCAGCGACAGCCGCGACAGCGGCTCCGTCTGCACATGGAAGATCTGCACCGAGGCATTGACCCTGGTGCGGATCGGCACGGCGACGATATTGGGCCAGTTCGCGCCGAATACCGTCATGGCATCGACCAGCGCGATGCCGGCACCGGCCTGCGCCAGCGCGCGCGCCACATGGGCCTGCTCCACCTGTACCCGCATGTCGGGCTGGTCGCCATCGTTGCCGAACATCTCGTGCACCAGCAGCGCGAACGGCACATCGGGTCCATAGCCAATCAGGTCTTCGCCGATCAGGTCGGCGGGGCGCACCCATTTGCGCGTGGCCAGCCGATGTTCCACCGGCACCAGCGCGACGATCTCGTTCTTCACCAGCAGCCGCGCCTCCAGGTTAGGGTGCGTCAGCGGCATGTTCGACACCGCCAGGTCCACCTGTCCCGATAGCAGCGCACGCAACATGTTGCCGGGGATCTGCGTGCGCACCACCACGCGCACCGCCGGGTGCGCGGCGCGGAAGCTGGCGATCGCGCGCGGCAGCACGGTCTGCCCCAGGTTGGGGCTGCATGTGATGCGCAGGCTGCCGGTCCGGTTGGCGGCGAGATCCTCGGCGATCTCGTTGACGCGCTCGATCCCTTCATAGACCGCATTGACTTCGCCCAGCAGCCGCCGCGCTTCCGGCGTGGGGTAGAGCCGCCCCTTGGTGCGGCGGAACAGTTCGAGGCCGAGCCGTTGTTCCGTGTGCGACATCAGCCGGCTGATGGCCGGTTGCGACACATAGAGCAGCTTCGATGCGCCGCTGATCGATCCGGTCAGCATCACCGCGCGGAAGACTTCGATCTGGCGCAGGTTCATTTTCATGGCATTAACCTGATGTTAAGGCAGGCGGATATATAAGCATATGACAGTCAAGGGCGCCAACCCTACACTGGACTCCATCGACACACCACACACTGATCTGGAGAGCGGGGACCGTATGGCTGACATTCATCTCACCTATCTCAACGGCCGGGACATTGCGCGGCTGGAAATGACCGATGCCGAAATCATCGATGCGGTGGAACAGGCACTGGTTGCGCAGGGCAATGGCCAGACCGTGATCGAGCCGCGCGTGCACCTGATGCCGGACCCGGCCTTCAACGGCCACTTCAACGTGCTGCGCGGCTACGTGGCGCCGCTGGGGCTGGCCGGCGTCAAGGTCGTCGGCGATTTCGTCGACAACTACAAGCTCGGCCTGCCTTCGGAGATGGCCATGCTGAACCTGTTCGATCCGCGCACCGGCATGCCGGTGGCGGTGATCGACGCCACCTTCATCACCGATGCCCGCACCGGCGCGCTGACCGCGCTCGGCGCCAAGCACCTGGCACGCCGCGACAGCAAGGTGCTGGGCCATATCGGCGCGCGCGGCACCTCGTACTGGAATGTGCGCCTGCTCGACAGCCTCTATGACTTCGACGAGATCCGCGTGCATTCGCGCCGTCCGGAAAGCCGCAATGCCTTTGCCGCGCGGCTGGAGCGCGATCTCGGCAAGAAGATCGTGGTGACGGACGACTGGGAATCGTGCGTGCGCGGCGCCGACATCGTGGTCGAGGCGTCGCGCCTGGAGCGCCCGACGCCGATGCTCAAGACCGAATGGATCAAGCCCGGTGCGTTCGTCGTGCCCTACGGCACCATGAGCGCGGTCGAGCTGTCGCTGACCGACATCATGACGCGGATGGTGGTGGACGACTGGGGCCAGTGCAAGGGCGGCATGTTCGGCTCGCTGCGCGCGCATGTCGAAGCGGGCAAGCTGTCGGAACAGACGCTCTACGCCGAACTGGGCGAGATCGCCGCCGGCCGCAAGCCCGGCCGCCAGAGCGACGACGAAACCAACCTGTTCTGGCACCGCGGCCTGTCGCTCAGCGATATCGCGCTGGGACATGCCATCCTGAAGAAGGCCGAGCAGCGCGGGCTGGGCCAGAAGCTGGTGTACGCATGATTGCCAATGCCCGCATGTACGCGGTAACGCCGCAGGCCGAAGCGGCATGGCGCGCGCTGCTGGCGCGCGTGTCCGAGCGCGCGGGCGTTGCGTTGCCGTATGTCGGGCATCCCGCGCCGGCGCCGGTCAGCGCGCTGTGGGCGCGGCCGGACTGCGGCTGCGTGTTCATGTGTGGCTATCCGTACGCGAGCGCGCCGGTTACGCCGCAGTTGCTGGCCGCGCCGGTTCCGTCGCATGCGCGCTATGGCGGAAGGCCGGTCTATTTCACGGAGTTCATCGTGCGCGCCGATGCGCCGGTGCAGTCCCTGGCGCAAACCTTCGGCGGGCGGCTGGCATGCATGTTGCCTGAGTCGAACTCGGGCTATAACGCGCCGCGCTATTACCTGATGCGGCTGGCACCGGCGGGTACGCAGTCGCTGTACCGGCCCGCTGCGATGGCCACGCCAACTCCGCGCGAGGTCATCGATGCCGTGCTTGCTGGCGATGCCGACGTGGGGGTGATCGACAGCTATGTGATGGACCTGCTGCGCCGCTATGACCCGGGGCTTGCCGCGCAGCTGAAGACGCTGGCGCTGACGCCGCCCGCACCGATTCCGGTGCTGGTCGCGTCGGCGGGAACCGATCCGCAGCAGTGTGCTCGCGTGCGTGCGGCATTGCTGGGAATGCATGAGGATGCCGCCGGCACCGCGCTGCTGGCGTCGCTGGAACTGGCGCGCTTCGTTGAGGTGCAGCCGGGCGACTATGCCTGCCTGCCCGCGATGGCGAATGAAGCGGATCGCGCGAGCTTTGCGCTGACCGGTCCCGCCGCTGCAGAGCGGGGCACGGGATAGGCAACGTGTCTGACCGCACACGGCCATCGGCGATAACAAGACTGCCGGCGCGGTGGAGGAGCCATAGCCTGATTACTGCCAAATTGGGGAAAACGTCATGAAATCCGCTGTGAATGCCGCTGTGAAATCCGATGTTAAGTCTTTCGTGAGTTCTGACATCCGGCGCCTTGCCATGCATTGCCTGTTTGCCTGTGCGGCAGCCTGCGCGGCATGGCTCGGTGCGGCGCCGGCCCATGCCCAGCCGCCGGCTTATCCCGCCAGGCCGGTCCGCCTGATCGTGCCGTTTGCCGCCGGCGGCCCCGCCGACGTGCTGGCGCGCGCCGTCGGGGAGGGCATCGCCAAGGCCACCGGCCAGAGCGTGCTGGTCGAGAACAAGGCCGGCGCCGCCGGCACCATCGGTGTCGACATGGTGGCCAAGGCAGCGCCAGACGGCTACACCATCGCACTGGTGCCGGTCGGGAATATCGCGGTGAATCCCACGCTGATGCCAAACCTTCCCTACAAGCAGTCCGACCTGGCGCCGGTGGCGATGCTCGCCACCGCCGAAAACGTGCTGGTGGTCAACGCGGCCACGCCGGCCAGATCGCTGGCGGACCTGCTCAAGCTGGCCGCACAGAAACCGGGCGAACTGAGTTTCGCCTCGCCCGGCGCCGGCAGCCAGGCGCACCTCGCCGGGGAACTGCTGCAGCTCGATGCCAACGTCAAGCTGAACCACGTGCCGTACAAGGGCGTGAGCCCGGCCATGACCGATGTGGTCGGCGGGCAGGTGACGATGATGTTCGCGCAGCTGTCGGCGGCGTTGCCCTATATCAAGGCAGGCAAGCTGCGCGCCCTGGGCGTGGCCAGCACCAAACGCTCGACGGTGCTGCCCGATGTGCCGACGATCGCGGAGCAGGGCTTCCCGAAATTCGAGGCGGTGTCGTGGTATGCGCTGATGGCGCCGGCGGGTACGCCGCCCGAGATCGTACGCAAGCTCAGCCAGCATGCCGACGCGGTGCTGGCCGATGCGGCGCTGAAGGAAAAGCTGGCAACGCTGGGGATGGAGGCGGCGGGTGGCACGCCGCAGCAGCTGGCGGCAACAATCCAGAAGGAGAGTGTCCGGTGGGCGGGGTTGATCAGACAGCGGCGCATCACGATCGATTAGTCGTTTGCATGCTGCCGGTTTGCTCCCCTCTCCCGCTCGCGGGAGAGGGGAGCAAACATTCGGGACACTCAAGCGTCATCGAACGCAAAAGAATGGGGAGCCAAAGCTCCCCATTCTTCTTGGATGTCAGCGCTGTCAGCCCAGCAACAGCGCGTCATCATCCAGCTGTTCATGCCGCGTCTGCTCGAACATCTTCAGCAGGTCCGGCACATCCAGCCCCTTGCGCTTGTCGCCAGAGACATCCAGCACCACCTGTCCCTGGTGCAGCATCACCGTGCGCTGCCCGTAGTCCAGCGCCTGGCGCATGCTGTGCGTCACCATCATCGTCGTCAGCTTGCTCTCCTCGACGATGCGCGCGGTCAGTTCCAGCACGAACGCGGCGGTCTTCGGGTCCAGCGCGGCGGTATGCTCGTCCAGCAGCAGGATGCGCGACGGCTGCAGCGATGCCATCAGCAGGCTCACCGCCTGGCGCTGGCCGCCGGACAGCAGGCCGATGCGGTCGGTCAGGCGGTTTTCCAGCCCCAGGTTCAGCAGCCGCAGCTTCTCGCGGAACAGCTCGCGCGAGGCGCGGTTCAGCGCCGGGCGGAAACCCCGCTTCGCGCCGCGCGCCATCGCCAGGGCCATGTTCTCCTCGATGGTCAGCGCCTCGCAGGTTCCGGCCATCGGGTCCTGGAACACGCGCGCCACCAGGTGCGCCCGGTCCCATGCCGGCTGGCGCGTGACGTCGGTGTCATCGATGGTGATGCGGCCCGAGTCGACCATCTGGTCGCCGCTGATCGCGTTCAGGAAGGTCGACTTGCCGGCGCCATTGGAGCCGATCACGGCGACGAACTGGCCGCTCGGGATTTCCAGCGTGAGTCCGCGCAGCGCGCGGGTCTCGATCGGGGTGCCCGGGTTGAAGGTGAGCTTCAGGTCTTGTGCGCGCAGCATCTCAGGCACCTCCGTTCTTGCGGGCAAACAGCTTCTTGCGCGTGGCCGGCAGCACCAGCGCGATCGTCACCAGCGCGGCGGTGACTAGGTTCAGGTCCTGCGCCTTCAGGCCGATGAAGTCGCTGTTCAGCGCCAGCGCGATGAAGAAGCGGTACAGGATGGCGCCGAGCACCACGGCCAGCGTGGTCCAGATCAGGCGGCGCGCCGGCAGCACGGTTTCGCCGATGATCACCGCGGCCAGGCCGATCACGATGGTGCCGATGCCCATCGAGATATCCGAGCCGCCCTGGGTCTGCGCGAACAGCGCGCCGGCCAGTGCCACCAGCGCATTGGACAGCGCCATGCCGGCCAGCGTGGCGCGGCCGGTGGGAATGCCCTGCGCGCGGGCCATGCGCGGGTTGGCGCCGGTGGCGCGCATCGCCAGGCCCAGTTGCGAGCTGAAGAACCAGTCCAGGCCGAGCTTTGCGATCACCACTACGATGAACAGCACCAGCGGGCGCAGCACGTAGTCAGGCATCCATTCCGGCTGCAGGATGGTGAACAGGGTCGGCTCGGTGATCAGCGGCACGTTGGGGCGGCCCATGATGCGCAGGTTGACCGAGTACAGCGCGATCATCATCAGGATACTGGCGAGCAGGTCCATGATCTTGAGACGCACGTTGAGCCAGCCGGTGATCCAGCCAGCCAGCGCGCCGGCTGCGATCGCGACCACGGTCGCCAGGAACGGGTCCTGGCCGGCGGCGATCAGCGTCGCGGCAACGGCGCCGCCCAGCGGAAAGCTGCCATCAACGGTCAGGTCGGGGAAGTTGAGGATGCGGAAGGAAATCAGCACCCCGAGCGCGACCAGGCTGAAGATCAGGCCGATCTCCAGGGCGCCCAGAAGGGAAAAAAGGGACATGGGGGAATCCTGTTGCGGGGGCCGGCGGCTACCCTGGCGCCGGTTTGGAGCGGGGCGGCACGGCGGCCCGTGTGGAGCCGCCCGCCGCCTCGCCCGGTCTGCGCCTGCCGCGCCGGGTAGGCGCGGCAGGGCACCGCCGTATTGCGACGGCGGCGGGCAGTGACGTGCTTACTTGATGACCGTCTTGGCTTCCTTGATCAGCTCCGGCGACAGCGTGGCGCCTTGCTTGGCGGCGGCGCCCGTGTTCACGAACAGCTCCAGGTTGTCGCTGGTCTGCGAAGCGATCGCGCCCGGCTTCTCGCCCTTCAGGATGCGCACCACGACCTTGCCGGTCTGGTGGCCCAGGTCGCCGTAGTTGATGCCCAGCGCGGCCACCGCGCCACGCTTGACGCTGTCGGTATCGGCCGCCACCAGCGGGATCTTCGATTCGTTGGCGACCTTGACCAGCGACTCATACGCCGACACCACGTTGTTGTCGGTGTTGGTGTAGATCACGTCGACCTTGCCGATCAGGCTCTTGGCGGCCGGCCCGATGTCCACGGTGCGCGGCGCGGCGGCTTCCTTCAGCGTCAGGCCTTCCTTGGCCAGCAGCTCCTTCAGTTCCTTGACCACCACCACCGAGTTGGCCTCGCCCGGGTTGTAGACCATGCCCACGTTCTTGGCCTTCGGCACCACGCGCTTGATCAGGGCGACCTGCTTGTCCAGCGGCAGCTTGTCCGACACGCCGGTCACGTTGGTGCCCGAAGCGGCCCAGCTCTTGACCAGCTGCGCGGCGACCGGATCGGTCACGCCCGAGTACACCACCGGCACCGTCTTGGTCGCGGCGACCACGGCCTGGGCCGACGGGGTGGCGATGGCAACGATGGCGTTCGGGTTGTCGCCGACGAACTTGCGGGCGATCTGCGCGGCGGTGCCGGTGTTGCCCTGGGCGCTCTGGTATTCCCACTTCAGGCTCTTGTCGGCGTCATAGCCGGCCGCCTTCAGTTCGGCGCGCACGCCGTCGCGGATCGCGTCCAGCGCGGGGTGGTCGACGATCGACAGTACCTTGACGGTCTGGGCCTGCACGGCACCGCCGTACAGCAAGGCCAGCGCCACGGCGCCGCCCAGGATCGACTTGGTTGCTGCGAGACCCTTGATAGACTTCATTATCTGTTCTCCCCCGAATGCTCGGTTCTGGATGGATGCGGCCGCGGATGGTTCGGTCCGCTGTCCTGGCGCTCGCCCGTGCACTGGCGGACGGTGCCGGTCCGGGGCGTGCGCGGCGGCTTCCTGCGGCGAGAGGGAGCGTGCGCGGGCGCGTCGGATGCGACAGCGATAAGCCTGCGAGGATACCACTTCTCGCGCACGAAATGCGTAGTCATCATGCCAAAGCGCGGCATCCGATGCTGTCAGGCGCCCGCTATCGGCCATTCAGGCGCATATTATTGCGCGGGATTCGTGATTTCCTTGTGGATTACCCCGATTGCGGCGATCCCATCTTCATGCAATTGCGCATCCCGGGCGTCGAGGTTTTCCTCGAGCCGGGCCCCGGCAGGGGGATGGAGAAGGCTTAGCGACGCAAGGCCGCGGCGCAGTCGCGCACCAGCGCCGGGCCGCGGTAGATCAGCCCGCTGTAGACTTGCACCAGCTTCGCGCCGGCGTCGATCTTGGCGCGCGCATCGGCGCCGCTGAAGATGCCGCCCACGCCGATGATCGGCACCGCATCGCCGACCACGGCGTGCAGCGCGCGCACCACGCGCGTGGAGGCCTCGAACACCGGGCGCCCCGACAGGCCGCCGGCTTCCTCGGCATGCGGCAGCCCCTTGACCGCCTCGCGCGAAATGGTGGTGTTGGTGGCGATCACGCCGTCGATCTTGTGCCGCACCAGCGCGTCGCCGATATTGCCGATCTGGTCGGCGTCGAGGTCCGGGGCGATCTTCAGCGCCAGCGGCACGTAGCGCTTGTGCTGGTCGGCCAGGCGCTGCTGCGCGTCCTTCAGCGTCGACAGCAGGCTGTCCAGCTCGCTGGCGCCCTGCAGCTGGCGCAGGTTCTTGGTGTTGGGCGACGAGATATTGACCGTCACATAGCTGGCGTGCGGGTAGACCCGCTCCAGGCAGTACAGGTAGTCGTCATTGGCGCGCTCGATCGGCGTATCGGCGTTCTTGCCGATATTCAGCCCCAGCACGCCGCCCTCGGCCTTCCAGCGCGACGCCTTGACGTTGGCGACAAAGGCATCGACGCCGCCGTTGTTGAAGCCCATGCGGTTGATCAGCGCATCCGCCTGCGGCAGGCGGAACATGCGCGGGCGCGGGTTGCCCGGCTGCGCGCGCGGCGTGACCGTGCCCACCTCGATAAAGCCGAAGCCGAACGCGGCCAGCCCGTCGATATACGCGCCGTCCTTGTCCAGCCCGGCGGCCAGCCCGACCGGGTTGGGGAAGCGCACGCCCATCACGGTGCGCGGATCGTCGGCGATCTTGTTGCCGATGCAGCCGCCCAGGCCCATGCGGTGGGCGCGCAGCAGGTTGTTCAGCGTGAAATGGTGGGCGTCCTCGGCATCCATCGAGAACAGGGCGGGGCGAAACAGGGGGTAGAGCGCGTTGAGCACGGGGCAGCCGGCCGGCGGGGCCGTCACAGAGTGAATTCCAGCCCGGCATTGTAGCGGCTGGTCCGCTTGCCCGGTGGCGGGCTACTCCTTCGCGGGAGGCGTGTCGGGGGCGTCTGGGGCCGCGGCGGCGTCCTTTTCCTCGAAGGCGTGCCAGTGGTTGCCGGTCAGCACCTGCAGCGGCTGGAAGCGTGCCTTGTACGCCATCTTGCGGCTGTCGGCGATCCAGTAGCCCAGGTACAGGTGCGGCAGGCCGAGCGCGTGGGTCTGCTGGATCTGCCACAGGATGTTGAAGGTGCCGTAGCTGGCGTTGCGCTCGAGCGGGTCGTAGAAGGTGTAGACCGACGACAGCCCGTCGTCGAGCACGTCGATCATGCTGACCATGCGCAGGCGGCCTGCCTCGGGCGATCCCGGAGGTTCGCGGAACTCGACCAGGCGCGAATTGACACGGCTTTGCAGCAGGAACTGCTCGTACTGGTCGCGGCTGTCCTGGTCCATGCCGCCGCCGGCGTGGCGCATCGACTGGTACAGCAGGTACAGCGAATAGTGCTCTTCGACGTAGGTCAGCGGCGCCACCAGCGCCTGCAGGTGCTCATGCCGGCGCCAGGCGCGGCGCTGCGAGCGGTCGGGCGTGAACTGGTCGACCAGCACCCGGCACGGCGTGCAGGCATGGCAATCGTCGCAATATGGCCGGTAGGTGAAGATGCCGCTGCGCCGGAAACCTGCGCGCACCAGGCGCGAATAGACGTCGGCGTTGATCAGGTGCGCGGGCGTGGCGACCTGCGAGCGCGCCATGCGGCCTTCCAGGTAGCTGCAAGCGTAGGGCGCCGTAGCGTAGAACTGCAGCGCAGAGAGCGGTAGTTCCTTCAGCTTGCTCATGACTCTGGGGGCTCCGGGCGGGACGATGCGGGCGGACGTTTGGCGGGGGCGGCGTCCTTCCCGGGATTCAACCGGCTGGCGCGGCTGGCGTTCCGGCCCAGCACTCCAGCACCGACTTGTCGAACCGCCACGGGTGGATCGCGGGCTGCAGCGCCGCCGCGCGCACATGTGCCACGAACTGCGCGCGGGGGATCGGGCTGGCGCCCAGCGAGGCCAGGTGGTCGGTCTCCTGCTGGCAGTCTATCATCGCCACGCCGTGGTTGCCGAGGAAGGCGCACAGCGCCGCCAGCGCGATCTTGGAGGCGTCGGTGCGGTGCGCGAACATCGACTCGCCGAAGAACATCCGTCCCAGCGCCACGCCGTACAAGCCGCCGACACGCTCGCCGCGGAACCAGGTCTCGACCGAATGCGCCAGGCCGTTGCGGTGCAGCGTGCCATAGGCGGCGATGATGTCGCCGGTGATCCAGGTGCCGTCCTGCCCGTCGCGCGGCGTGGTGGCGCAGGCGCGCATCACCGCCGCGAAATCGTCGTCGACGCGGATTTCCCAGTCCGCGTCGCGCAGCACGCGGCGCAGCGTCTTGCGCAGCGTCACCGACACGCGCAATGCCTGCGGCGCCAGCACCATGCGGGGGTCGGTGCTCCACCACAGCACCGGCTGGCCACTCGAATACCACGGAAAGATGCCTTGCCGGTACGCCAGCAGCAGGCGCTGGGGCGACAGGTCGCGGCTAGCCGCCAGCAAGCCGGGCGCGTCGGAATCGGGCCCGAGCGCCTCCTCCACCGGAGGAAACGGGTCGTGCGGCTCCAGCCAGGCGATCATGAGGGCCGTGCCGGGTGTTGCGCGCGCCGGCCGGCGCTCAGGGCGTGACCGTGGCCCGGCTGGTCAGCGGGCGCATGGGCTTGTCGATATCCAGGCTATGCAGCCGGAAGCTGCCGTCCTGCAGCCGGCCGGCGGCGCGGTCGGCGAAGAAGCAGCGCAGCGTGTGGATCACGGTCGGGAACGCCAGTTCGTCCCACGGCACGTCGGCCTCTTCCACCAGCTTGACCTCCAGGCTTTCCTCGCCCGGCGCGATGTCCAGGTCGTCCAGCGTGGCCAGGTAGAACAGGTGGACCTGGTGCACATGCGGCACATTGAGGATCGAGAACAGCTCGCCCACCTGCACGCGCGCGCCGGCTTCTTCCAGCGTCTCGCGCGCGGCGGCCTGCGCGGTGGTCTCGCCGATTTCCATGAAGCCGGCGGGCAGGGTCCAGGAGCCATAGCGCGGCTCGATCGCGCGCTTGCAGATCAGGATCTTGTCTTCCCAGACCGGAATCGTTCCCACGACATTGCGCGGGTTGACGTAGTGGATGGTGCCGCAGCTGTCGCAGACACTGCGCGGGCGGTTGTCGCCGTCAGGCACACGCAACACGACCGCATGGCCACAGTTCGAGCAGAATTTCATGAGGGGCGTCCGGGAGGAATGGCGAAAGTGTATCACCCTCGCGGAGGGCGCCGCGGCGGGTCAGCAGGGCAGCACGGTGAGGTCGGTTGCATGCCGCACCGATGATGCTGCCGGCGTGTGTGCTGAGGCTGCGCAAAACGGCGCGGCCAAAACAAAAAACCCGCCAGTGGCGGGTTTGTCTGTCGAGCGGACCGAATGGGACCGAATCGGATCGGATGACTTGCAGTGTCCAACCGCATCATCAGCGGTTGGTTGCGGGGGCAGGATTTGAACCTGCGACCTTCGGGTTATGAGCCCGACGAGCTGCCAGACTGCTCCACCCCGCGTCCGTCGAAGAAAAGATTATAGGGCACCTGGTTGCGCATTGCAACACCTGACTGGAAGTATCGCCAAGCGCCGCGAAAACCCGCGTGCCACAACGATTAGATCGCCGCGAGCGCGAACAGGTTCAGCCCTCGCCCGGACTATCGCTTGTGCGCTGCCACAGCGTGGCGGCGAACTCGAAGCTGTCGCGCTGCTGCAGGTCGTCGCGCTGCCAGATCACGCGGTCGGGGCGCACGGTCAGCATCCAGGTGGTGGTTGCCAGTGGCTGCGGGTGGGCGAAAGCGCGCGGCGTCAGCACGGCGCCGCACAGGCCGTGATGCGGGTCGCGTACCGAGGTGTAGCGGATCATGCCGAGGCCGGCTTCGCGCACGACGCGGCCGAAGGCCTGGCAGGGTTCGTGCCGGTCGGGATCGGTCCAGGCATCGCGATCGCGGTCGAAGGGCGGGGCGTCGAGCGCCACGCCGTCGGTGGCGATGCGCACTTCGAACAGCGTCTGCGCGCGCGCGTCGATGCCCGGCAGCGCCGGACTGTCGTTAAGGAAGCGCCAGCGCCAGTAGCCCAGCTCCGCGCAGGCCGTGCGGATCTCCGCGGCGCCGTAAAACACGCCGGGATCCTGCGCGGCACGGAAGCGCGAACCCCAGGGAGACGGCGGGTAGCGAAAGGGGGTGAACAGCAGATAGTGCAGGTGGCGTGCCTCGACCGGCACGGCGGGTTTGCCGGCATCGAGCACGGCTTCCAGCACGGCCTGTTCTTCGAGGCTGTCGACCAGCGGCATGGTGGAGACAACGTGCTGGGCTTCCACCGCCCGCCACAACGTGAGCGCGAACTGCCGGCGCTCAGATGCGACCGCGGGTGGCGTCCAGGTAGTGAACGACACGGACCAGACCTTCCGTTGTGCGGATCATTTCGATGGGCTTGCCGCCCAGTGCCAGGTTTTCATGCGTCAGCCACAGCCGCGCCTGGTCGCCATGGCCGAGGATTGCGTCCAGCGAGCGGAACAGGCGTACAAAGAGCACGCCGAATTCCCACTCCTTGCGGTGCGCGTCGAGTACATAGCCGCCGGATGCCATGCGCGATACCGAAGCCGTGCTGATCCCCAGGACGCTTGCCACCACCGCCTGGCTGATGCCAAGGAAGCCGGCGGCACGCATTACCGCCTTGGTCAGCGTGGTGCCGGGGTCGGGGCCGCCGGCGGGGTCTGTTTCCGGGATCCGCCTGGATTGCATCGCCTTGCTCCTGTTTCTTCAGAAAGATTATAGGCGAACGATTTCAGAAGGGAAGTGTTTGGGGCAAAAAAGGTCCGGCCCGCCGGATGCTGGCGGGCCGGTATCGGTTAGACAGGCCTGCCGGCTAATAGGTCTCGATATGCAGCCGGCCCTCGGCTTTCATGATGGCTTCCAGTTCCGCCCAGCTGCGGCCGGCGCCGGCACAGACCGCGTTGAAGGCGGCCAGCACGCCTTCCTCCATCCCTTTCAGTCCGCAGATGTAGACATGGCCGTTCGGGTCCGCCAGCAGGGTCGCCACGGCATCGGCCGCCTCGCGGATGGCGTCCTGCACATAGCGGCGCGGTGTATCGGGATCGCGCGAAAAGGCGAAGTGGATGTCGAGGAAATCCCTGGGCAGTTTGAGCAGCGGGCCGAAGTAGGGCAGTTCGTTGGCATTGCGGGCGCCGAAGAACAGCATCCGGCGCCCGCTGAAGTGCGCCAGGTTGCGGCGCATGCGCTCGGTCATGGCGCGCATGGGTGCGGAGCCCGTGCCGGTGCAGATCATCATCACGCTGGCTTCGGCGTGGTTGGGCATCAGGAAGGTGGTGCCGAACGGACCCACCACCTGCACGGTGTCGCCCTTGGCCAGGTCGCACAGGTAGCTGGATGCCACGCCGCGCACCGGCCGGCCGTCATGGTCCTGGTCGACCCGCTTTACCGTCAGCGCGAGGTTGTTGTAGCCGGGGCGCTCGCCGTCGCGCGGGCTGGCCACCGAGTACATGCGGATGTAGTGCGGCTTGCCCGCGGCGTCGGTGCCCGGCGGCACGATGCCGATCGACTGGCCTTCCAGGATCGGGAAGAAATGGGTGCCGAAGTCCAGCACGATATGGTGGATATCGCTGGAGGCGTCGTCGGCGGTGAGCCGGTAGTTGCCGGCCACCGTCGCGGCGACCGGCGCCCGCACGCCGTGCAGGTTCACATACGGGTGCGCCGCCGACCATGGCGCGCGCTGCGAGGTGTGGCGGCTGGCTTCGACCGCCTGGATGCTCACGTCAGGCGCCGCCGTAGCGGGCGCCGCGGCCGCGGTGTTTTCGATCGCAGTGTCCAGCTCCGGCAACGGCACCTCGGCCGGCAGTTCGTCCCACAACAGCTGCGCCTCGATGGTATAGGCGTCGCCGCGCGGCATGGTGCGCCAGTTGTCGATGGCGCCGGTCGGGCACGGCGACAGGCAGGCATTGCAGCCGTTGCAGACCTCGGCCTTGACCACGTAATTGCGGTCGTCGTGGGTGATGGCGTCGATCGGGCAGGTGTCCTCGCAGGTATTGCAGCGGATGCAGATTTCCGGGTCGATCAGGTGCTGCTTGATGATGTCGGGGGCGCCCATTGCTCTTATCTCTGGTTAGTCCGGTATCTCCTTGCCGGCTTCTTGCCTGGTTCAGTTGAAACGCACGTACTCGAAATCCATCGGCTGGCGATTGATACCCACCGCCGGCGGCGCGATCCAGTTGGCGTACTTGCCGGGCTCGACCACGCGGCCCATCAGGCTGGCGACAAAGGCGCGGTCCTCGTCCGTGGCGAGCCACTTGCGTTCGTTGGCCTTCCACTCGGCCTCTGAGATCAGTTCTCCCTGCGGCGACACATGCACGTTGGCCAGCGTGCCGATCTTGCGGTTGAAGGCCTTGTGCGGCACGGTCAGGCGGGAGGAGATGCCGGCTTTCTCGATCACCTTGTTCCAGCGCGCCACGCCGCCCATGCTGTCCTTGATGTAGTCGTCGCGCAGCACTTCATTGAGAGCATTGAGCATCGGCACCTCGCGCTCGCCCAGGCGGCCGTCGCGCACTTCCAGCACACGGTAGACATCGCCCTTGAGTACATGGTCGTCGGCGCGCTTGCCTTCCTCGAAGCGGCCCTTCAGGCCGGCGCTGTAGAAGGTGGCAGCGTTAGACGACTGGTCCGCGCCAAACAGGTCGATGGTCACGCTGTAGTGGAAGTTCAGGTAGCGCTGGATCGTCTCCAGGTCGATCACGCCGGCGGCGCGCACCTGTTCCGGATCTTCGATGCCGCGCTCGCGCATGACCTCGCAGGTGCGCTGGATCACGCGCGATACGCCCGATTCGCCGACGAACATGTGGTGCGCTTCCTCGGTCAGCATGAAGCGCGTGGTGCGCGCGAGCGGATCGAAGCCCGACTCGGCCAGCGCACACAGCTGGAACTTGCCGTCGCGGTCGGTGAAGTAGGTGAACATGAAGAACGACAGCCAGTCCGGCGTGCGCTCGTTGAAGGCGCCGAGGATGCGCGGGTTGTCCTGGTCGCCGGAGCGGCGCTCCAGCAGCGCCTCGGCTTCCTCGCGGCCGTCGCGGCCGAAGTAGCGGTGCAGCAGGTAGACCATGGCCCACAGGTGGCGGCCTTCTTCCACGTTCACCTGGAACAGGTTGCGCAGGTCGTACAGGCTGGGCGCGGTCAGGCCCAGGTGCCGTTGCTGCTCGACCGATGCCGGCTCGGTGTCGCCCTGCGTGACGATGATGCGGCGCAGGTTGGCGCGGTGCTCGCCGGGCACATCCTGCCACGCGGCTTCGCCCTTGTGTTCGCCGAAATGGATCCTGCGCTCCGGGTCGGCCGGCAGCAGGAAGATGCCCCAGCGGTAGTCGGGCATCTTGACGTGCTCGAAATGCGCCCAGCCCGACGGGTCCACCGACACCGCGGTGCGCAGGTACACGTCGAAGTTGTGCGAGCCATCGGGCCCCATGTCGCGCCACCAGTCGAGGAAGGCGGGCTGCCAGTGCTCGAGCGCGCGTTGCAGCGCGCGGTCGTCTGACAGGTTGACGTTGTTGGGGATCTTCTGGCTGTAGTCGATGCTCACGGTGTCTCCTCGTTGTCCTTGCGCGGGGCAGGGGGCAGGGCGCTACACCCGGTCCCAGTCGAAGCGCGCCTTGTTGCCGGTGCCGAACACCTTCAGCGCGCCGTTCTCGCCGACGGCGTTGGGCCGCTGGAAGATCCAGTTCTGCCACGCGGTCAGCCGGCCGAAGATGCGCGTTGCCATGTTCTCGGCGCCGCCGAAGCGCAGGTTCGCTTCCATGCCGGTGAGTGCGTCCGGCGACAGGCTGGCGCGCTCTTCCAGCGCGATGCGGATTTCGTCTTCCCAGTCGATATCGTCCGGCGCGGCGGTGATCAGGCCGAGCGAGTCGGCGCTGAGCGCGTCGAGCGGGGCGCCGACGTGTTCGCGCACCGCGGCCAGCGCGGTCTCGTCGCCATAGAAGCGCGCGGCCAGCCGGTCTTGCCCGTTCGGCATCGGGTAGCGGCCGAAGTTGACTGGCGAAACAAAGATGCGCGGCGCGTCGTCGGGCGCGTCGGGCAGGTGCAGCATGTAGCTGCGGTCAGCCGCCAGCGCCAGTTCCAGCAGCGTGCCGGCGAAGCACGAATCCTGCTCGATCAGCGCGATCAGGCTGCGCGACGACACGTCCAGCCGCGCCAGCGTGCGGCGCAGCATGCCGATGGTCTCGCGCACGAACCAGTGGCCGGCATTGGTTTCCAGCAGCGCATCGGCGGCCAGCACCTGCGCCGGGTCGCCATCGGTTTTCAGCACCCAGATGCCGATGCCGAGGTGGTTGGTGCGCAGCGTCAGGATGGCATCGTCGAGCTCGCGCGCCATCTTCAGTGGCCACCATTGCGCGCCGGCGGCGACCACGCCGGCCAGATCGGCGGGCTGGTGCTTGTCGGGGCCGAATATGGTGAGCGTGGCCTTGCGTGCCGCGGGATCGATATGCACGCGCACGGTCTCGTAGCGGTAGCCGTCGGGCTCGACCGTGCGCGATAGCGGCGTCAGCGTGATGCCGTGGTGGCCCTGCGGGCGGTCGCTGGCGGCGGCCAGTGCCGCGGCGCGCTCGGCGACGTACTCGGCGAAGCGGGCCGGCTTGACCACTTCATCGACCAGCTTCCAGTCCTTTGCGCGCTGGCCGCGCACGCCCTCGGTGGTGGTGCAGAAGATGTCGGCATGGTCGCGCCGGACCTTGCGCTTGTCGGTCACCCGGGTCAGGCCCCCGGTGCCGGGCAGCACGCCCAGCAATGGCACTTCGGGCAGGCTGACCGCGGAAGAGCGGTCGTCGACCAGCACGATCTCGTCGCAGGCCAGCGCCAGCTCGTAGCCGCCGCCGGCGGTGGTGCCGTTGCAGGCGGCAATGAATTTCAGCCCGGAATGCTCGCTGGCATCCTCGATGGCGTTGCGGGTCTCGTTGGTGAACTTGCAGAAGTTGACCTTCCACGCGTGCGACGACTGGCCCAGCATGAAGATATTGGCGCCGGAGCAGAAGATGCGCTCGCGCGCGCTGGTCAGCACCACGGTGCGCACTTCGGGATGCTCGAAGCGGATGCGCTGCAGCGCGTCATGCAGTTCGATGTCGACGCCGAGGTCGTACGAATTCAGCTTAAGCGCGTAGCCGGGCCACAGGCCGGCTTCCTCGTCGACGTCCATCGCCAGCGTGGCGACTGGGCCGTTGAAGCTGAGCTTCCAGTGGCGGTACTGGTCGGGATGGCGCTCGAACGTGACGGGAACGGGGGCTTCGGGGGCGGGTGCCGGCGCGGACATGGCTGTCTCCTTGATGCACTATAGTGCCTTGCGGCTTTTGATGAAATATAGTGCAGAGGAGGGCGCGGCGCAATGCCTGATTGCCCCGCGCGCGCAACGCGTGCGGGGTGAGAGCGGGTAAAGCGAGGTCAGGCGCCCGCGGCCTGCAGTTGTGCGCGCAGCTGTTGCAGCGAGGTCGCGGCATCCAGGCCGCTGGTGTCGATCGAGATATCGGCGCGGGCGTACAGCGGCGTGCGCGCCTGCAGGATGCGGCGCAGGTCGGCCATGGCCTCGCGGTTGCCTTCCATCGGGCGCATGTCGCCCTGGGCCACCACGCGCGCCATGTGCTCTTCCGGCGAGGTGCGCACCCAGATGGTGTAGCAGTGCGCCAGCAGCAGGTTGAAGGTGCCCGGCTCCGACACCAGGCTGCCCGGCGTGGCCAGCACCATGCGCTCGTTCTCGCGCAGCGTGCGTTCCAGCGCACGCATCTCGTAGCGGCGGTAGGCGGCCTGGCCATACAGCGAATGGATTTCGGACAGGCTGGCGCCGGCTTCCTGCTCGATCACGGTGTTCAGTTCGACGAAGGGCACGTCGCGCGCGGCCGCCAGCGCGCGGCCCAGCGTGGACTTGCCGGCGCCGCGCAGGCCGATCAGCGCGATGCGGCGGTGGCGCGCGTCACCGGATTCTTCAGGCGCCAGCGCATGGCGGCAGGCTTCACGCACGCGCGCGAGGTCCGCGGCCGGCAGTTGCGCCAGCCATTGCACCATCTGCGCGAACTCCGTCGCCTGCTGGCCGTTCAAGCCGTTCGGGCCGTCCACCTCGGCCAGCACCACCGGCAGCGGCACGTCGAGCGCGCCGGCCACCTGGCGCAGCAGCAGCACCGAGGCATTGCCGGTGCCGGTTTCGAGGTTGGCGAGGTAGCGCTCGGACACGCCGGCGCCGCGCGCCAGGTCTTTGCGCGACATGCCGCGCGAGGCGCGCAGCGAGCGGATGCGGTCGCCCAGTTGGGTCAGGTAAGGGTCGCGCTCGGCATTGGCGGCCGGCGCGGACGCTTCGCGCGCGGGGCGGGCGTCGGGGTCGGTGGCAGGCAGCGGGGCTGGGTCGCGGCGCATGGTGTCGAAGGTCATGTTGGCCGGGCGGCGCCTGGGCCGCCTGGCAAAAAGCAAGGGCGCATTATACGAGCAGGGTTGCCGCGCCCTGTGGTGCTTCGGGCTCCCGCCCGGCGGCTCCCCGCAAGGCGCTGTCTTATAGTGCATCCCCTTGCTTGCATAATAGTTGATATGAAATAAAATGCATCGCAAAGCGGATGCCGGCACGCAAGTGATCCGGACATCGAGATAACAGCGACTGGCCTGGCGCCTGGCGCGTAGCTACCGGTCCAGGCAGCGCGCGGCATGCGACACCAAGGAGTGGAGACATGACGCCCCCGAATACCGCCGCCATTGCCCGCACTGCAGCGCCGGACGGCACCGTCGCGGTGCTGCCGACGCGCTACAACGCCGCCGAAGACCTGCTTTCGCGCAACCTCGAAGCAGGGCGGGGCGACAAGGTCGCCTATGTCGACGACGCCACTTCGCTGACCTACGCCGCGCTCGATGCCCGCGCCCGCCGCTTTGGCGGCGCGCTGCGCGATGCGGGATTCCGGCAGGAAGAGCGGCTGCTGCTGTGCGCGCTCGATACTGTCGACTTCCCCACGGTGTTTCTCGGCTGCCTGCTGGCCGGGGTGGTGCCGGTGGCGGTCAACACGCTGCTGACCGCGGACGACTATGCGTACATGCTCGCGCACAGCGGCGCCCGCGCAGTGGTGGTATCGACGCCGCTGTTGCCGGTGATGCAGGCAGCGATCGACAAGAGCGGCCTGTCGCCGATGGTGATCCAGGCCGCCCCGCATGGCGATGCGGCGCCGGCATGCAGCGTGGGCGCGATGCTGGCGCGCACCCGCTCGCCGGCGCCGGTCGCGCGCACCGGCCCCGATGACATGGCGTTCTGGCTCTATTCGTCGGGCTCGACCGGCCGCCCCAAGGGCACGGTGCATACCCACGGCAACCTGTTCTACACCGCCGATCTCTATGCCCGCCAGGTGCTCGGCATTCGCGAGGACGACGTCGTGTTCTCGGCCGCCAAGCTGTTCTTCGCCTACGGGCTGGGCAATGCGCTGACCTTCCCGATGTCGGTTGGCGCGACCACCGTGCTGATGGCCGAACGGCCCACGCCGACGGCGGTGTTCCGGCGACTGCGGGAGCAGCGGCCAACAGTGTTTTTCGGCGTGCCGACATTGTTCGCCGGCATGCTCGCCGCGCCCGACCTGCCCGTGCGCAGCGACGTGGCCCTGCGCGTGTGCACCTCCGCCGGCGAGGCATTGCCGCGCGATATCGGCGAGCGTTTCCTGGCGCATTTCGGCTGCGACATCCTGGATGGCATCGGCTCCACGGAGATGCTGCATATCTTCCTGTCGAACCGGCCCGGCGAGGTGCGCTACGGCACCACGGGCATGGCCGTCCCGGGCTACGAACTGAAGCTGCTGGACGAGCGCGGCGAACCGTGCGCGCCCGGCGAGATCGGCGACCTCTACATCAAGGGACCGAGCGCGGCGCTGATGTACTGGTGCAATCGCGAAAAGACCCGCGACACCTTTGTCGGCGAATGGACGCGCAGCGGCGACAAGTACCTGCGCGATGCCGACGGCTACTACACCTATGCAGGGCGCAGCGACGACATGCTCAAGGTCGGCGGCATCTACGTCTCGCCGTTCGAGGTCGAAGCCGCGCTGGCGCTGCACCCGGCCGTGCTCGAAGCCGCGGTGATCGGCGTGGCCGATGCCGACGAGCTGGTCAAGCCCAAGGCCTTCGTCGTGCTGCGGCCGGGCCAGCAATGGCAGGACGGCATGGCCGCGGAGCTGCAGGCGTTCATCAAGGCGCGCCTCGCGCCCTACAAGTACCCGCGCCAGATCGAATGCGTGCCGGAACTGCCCAAGACCGCCACCGGCAAGATCCAGCGTTTCCGGCTGCGCCAGCGCGAGGAAGCCGCGCGCCAGTCCCAGACAACTCCTTCCTGAAGCGATGCCAGACGACAAGATGCCGATGCCCACCAGCCTGGTGGAAATCCCCTTCGACGAACGCCGTATCCAGATCGAATACCAGTGGCTGCGCCCCGAGCGCACGCAGCGTCCGCTGGTGGTCTTCCTGCACGAAGGCCTGGGCTCGGTCAGCATGTGGCGCGATTTCCCGCGCGATTTCTGCGAGGCCGGCGACTATCGCGGGCTGGTGTTCTCACGCTACGGCTACGGCCGTTCCACGCCGCGCCCGCATGCCGAGAAATGGCGCCCCGATTTCATGCACCGCCAGGCGCGCGAGGCGTTGCCGGCATTGTTCGACGCGCTCGATATCGGGCCCGGCCGCAAGCATGGCGTGCCCTGGCTGATGGGGCACAGCGATGGCGCTTCCATCGCGCTGATCTATGCCGCCAGCTTCCCGCAGGCGCTGGACGGCATCACCGTGCTCGCGCCGCATATCGTGGTGGAAGACCTGTCAGTAAGCAGCATCGCCGCCACGCGCCAGGTCTATCTCGACACCGACCTGCGCCAGCGGCTGGGGCGCCATCATGACGACGTCGAATCCGCCTTCTGGGGCTGGAACGATATCTGGCTCGACCCGGATTTCCGCCAGTGGGACCTGCGTCCGCTGCTGTCGGGGCTGACGGGCCCGGTGCTGGCGGTGCAGGGCGAAGACGACGAGTACGGCACCATGGCGCAGATCGAGGGTATCCATCGATATGCCCCACAAACCACGTTGCTTAAACTCGCGCGATGCGGGCATTCGCCACACCGCGATCAGCCTGAGGCGTTGACGCAGGCCGCGGTTCGGCATATAAACACACATACTTCATACCTAAAATAATTGGGCTTCCCGCCCGCTCCGCAGGGTCCGCGGCGCAGCATGCGCCGTCGCAGGCCACGGCAGCGGCAGGGGGACCGGCAACGGTCCGGTAAGCCGCCGGCTTGACCACCAGGAGACATTGATGCGTCGCTTCACACCGCGCGGGCTCGCGCCTGCCTGCCTTGCCGCCGCCACCGTGTTTGCCATGGCCGGCGCCTCGGCCCAGCCCGCCCCGCCAGCCCAGCCCGCACCGGGCGGCAAGATCAGGGTCGGCTTCATGCTGCCGTACACCGGCACGTACGCGGCGCTCGGCACCGCCATCGAGAACGGCTTCCGCATGTATGTGCAGCAGCAGGGCGGCAAGCTCGGCGGCCGCGAGATCGAGTACTTCAAGGTCGACGATGAATCCGACCCCGCCAAGGCCCCGGAAAACGCCACCAAGCTGGTCAAGCGCGACCAGGTCGACGTGGTGGTCGGCACGGTGCATTCGGGCGTGCAGATGGGCATCGTCAAGGTCGCCAAGGAAAACAACACGCTGCTGATCATCCCCAACGCCGGCGTCGATGAAGCCACCGGTCCGCTGTGCGGCCCGAACATCTTCCGCACTTCATTCTCGAACTGGCAGCCGGGCTATGCGATGGGCCAGGTGCTGGCCGAGCGCGGGCTCAAGAAGGTGGTGACGCTGACGTGGAAATACGCCGCCGGCGAGCAGTCGGTCAAGGGCTTCAAGGAGGCCTTCGAGGCCAAGGGCGGCAAGGTGGTGAAGGAGCTGAGCCTGCCCTTCCCCAACGTCGAATTCCAGGCGCTGATCACCGAGGTGGCTTCGCTCAAGCCGGATGCCGTGTTCGTGTTCTTTGCCGGCGGCGGCGCGGTCAAGTTCGTCAAGGACTGGGCCGCGGCGGGGCTGAAGGACAAGATCCCGCTGTACGGCTCGGGCTTCCTGACCGACGGCACGCTGGAAGCGCAGGGCAACGCCGCGCAGGGGCTGGAAACGACGCTGCACTACGCGGACGGCCTGAGCAATGCGCGCGACAAGAACTTCCGGCTGGACTACGCCAAGACCTTCAAGCTGCAGCCCGACGTCTACGCGGTGCAGGGGTATGACGCGGCACAGCTGCTCGCGGCCGGTGCCAGTGCGGTCAAGGGCGACATGACGCGCAAGGCCGACCTGTACAAGGCCATGGGCTCGGCCAAGATCGACAGCCCGCGCGGTGCCTTTACGCTGTCGAAGGCGCACAACCCGGTGCAGGATTTCTACCTGCGCAAGGTGGACGGGCGCGAGAACAAGGTCAGCTCGGTGGCGGTGAAGGCGCTGGCGGATCCGGCGCGTGGGTGCAGGCTGTAAGCGCTTCAATACCCGCGTGTTTGCTCCCCTCTCCCGCCTGCGGGAGAGGGGCAGGGGGTGAGGGCATGCGGGTCAAAGGCTGACGCCCATCGATTCAAGACCGAAGGCTCCGCTTGATCTGGTACCTGGCTAAACCACCCTTCACCCCACCCCTCTCCCCATGCGGGGAGAGGGAGAACACCTTGCTCAGGCAAGTTCGGGCGGCTTTGGCGCACCCAAAACCGTCTTCCCTGTCGTAGTCTGCAGAAGTGCCCGCATGGACATCGTCTCCTTCCTCATCCAGTGCCTGAACAGCGTGCAGTACGGCCTGCTGCTGTTCCTGGTCGCCAGCGGCCTGACGCTCATCTTCGGCATCATGGGCGTGATCAACCTGGCGCACGGCAGCTTCTATATGCTGGGCGCATACCTTGCCTTCACGCTCGCCGGGCTGACCGGCAACCTGTTTATCGCGATCCCGCTCGGCATCGTGCTGGCGGTGGTGTTCGGCTACGTGCTGGAGTGGGCCTTCTTCAGCTACCTGTACGAGCGCGACCACCTGCAGCAGGTGCTGATGACCTACGGCCTGATCCTGGTGTTCGAAGAGCTGCGCAGCATCCTGGTCGGCGACGATGTGCACGGCGTGCAGGTGCCGGCGCTGCTCGACGGCGCGCTGCCGATCGGCAACGACATGACGTACCCGGTGTACCGGCTCTTTATCTCCGCGGTGTGCCTGGCGGTGGCCGCGGCCATGTACTACGTGATCCGGCGCACGCGGCTGGGCATGATGATCCGCGCGGGCGCGACCAACCGCGAGATGGTGCAGTCGCTCGGCATCAACATCACCGTGCTGTACCGCTTCGTGTTCGCGCTGGGCGTGGCGCTGGCGGTGCTGGCGGGGATGATCTCGGCGCCGGTGTCGTCGGTGTATCCGGGCATGGGCGGGCAGGTGCTGATCGTGTGCTTCGTGGTGGTGGTGATCGGCGGTATCGGCTCGGTCAAGGGCGCGCTGGTGGCCTCGCTGCTGCTGGGCTTCGTCGATACCTTTGGCAAGGTGTTCTGGCAGGAGGCGGCCGGCGTGCTGATCTACCTGCTGATGGCGGTGATCCTGCTGTGGAAGCCGCAGGGGCTGTTCAAGGCGGGCTGACATGAATCCGACGACATTGCCGGCGCGCCGGCATTCCCGCGGCAATGCCGCGCTGCTTGCCGCGCTGGGCTGGCTGGTGGCCTTCTCCGTGCTGGCGGTGCTGCCGCTGCTGCTGACCGCGGACAGCCACAAGTTCTATATCGAGCTGCTCAGCAAGGTGATGATCATGGCGATCTTCGCGCTGTCGCTGCAGCTGCTGATCGGCTATACCGGGCTGGTGAGCCTGGGGCATGCCGCGTACTTCGCCATGGCGGCCTACGCCACCGCGATGCTCGCGCCGCAATCCGGGCCGGGCAACGGCTGGCTGCTGCTGGCCGGCGCGCTGGCCGCCTCGGCCGGGCTGGCGCTGGTGGTGGGCGCGCTGGTGCTGCGCACGCGCGGCGTGTATTTCATCATGGTGACGCTGGCCTTCGCGCAGATGGTCTACTTCGTCTTCCATGACACCAAGCTCGCGGGCGGCAGCGACGGCACCTATATCTATTTCCGCCCGGAATTCCCGGTGCCGGGCGAGCAGTTGCTGACCGTCACCGACCCCACGCACTTCTACTGGCTGGTGTGGGCGGGCCTGGTGGCCACGGTCGCGCTGCTGGCGCTGGTGCTGCGTTCGCGCTTCGGCCATGCGCTGGTGGGCATCCGCCATAACGAGCAGCGCATGCGCGCCGCCGGCTATGCCACCTATCGGTACCAGCTAGGCGCCTTTGTCGCCGGCGGGGTGCTGGCGGGGCTGGCCGGCTTCCTCTATGCGATCCAGTTCGGCTTCGTCAACCCGGAGATCGCGTCGTGGCACCAGTCGGGCAACGCCATGCTGATGGTGATCCTGGGCGGTGTCGGCAGCCTTGCCGGGGCGGTGCTGGGGGCGTTTTCGTTCGTGCTGCTGGCCGAATGGTTCAGCACGCTGACCAAGCACTGGCAGCTCGTGATGGGCGGCTTCATCATCGTTGCCGTCGCGCTGCTGCCGCGGGGGCTGGTGAGCCTGCCCGCGGTGCTGCGGCACGGGCGCCGCGGCAAGACCGGGAGGCACAATGGCGGGCAGGGGAGCGAAGCCAGCGAGACCAATGATGGCAACGCGCGAAATACGGAGGCCGCATGAACACCCCGGTATTGCAGGCGCAGCAGCTCACGCGCCGCTTTGGCGGCCTTACTGCCGTGGCCGGCGTCGACCTGTCGCTGGCGCTGCATGAGATCCATGCCGTGATCGGCACCAATGGCGCGGGCAAGTCCACGCTGATCAACATGCTGTCGTGCGAGCTGCCGCCCACGTCAGGGCGCCTGTTTCTGAAGGGCGAGGAGGTCACCGGCTGGTCGCAGCCGCGGCTGGCACGGCACGGCGTGGGGCGCAGCTACCAGCGCAACAACATCTTCCTGCCGCTGACCGTGCGCGAGAACTGCCGGCTGGCCGCGCAGTCGCGCGCGCAGCGGGCCTGGCGCCTGTGGGAAAGCGCGCAGGGCTGCCGCACCAGCGCCACGCTGGCCGACGAGGCGATGGAGCGCGCCGGCCTGGCCCCGCTGGCGGACCGGCGCGCCAGCGACCTGGCGCATGGCCAGAAGCGCCAGCTCGAGGTGGCGATGTGCCTGGCTACGCAGCCGGTTGCGCTGCTGCTCGACGAGCCGCTCGCCGGCATGGGCGCCGAGGAATCGACGCGCATGCTCGGGCTGCTGCGCGGCCTGCGCGAGGGCCATGCCATCCTGCTGGTCGAACACGACATGGACGCGGTGTTCTCGGTTGCCGACCGTATCACCGTGATGGTCAACGGCGCGGTGATCGCCACCGGCACGCCCGAGGCGATCCGGTCCAACCGCGAAGTCCAGCTTGCCTACCTGGGCGAAGAAGAAAACGAGGCCGCATGAGTACGCCTACTAGCACACTCACCAGCACACCGATGATCGAAGCCACCGGCATCAACGCCTGGTACGGCTCCAGCCATGTGCTGCGCGGCATCGATTTCACCGTGGGCGTGGGCGAGACCGTGGGCCTGCTGGGGCGCAACGGCATGGGCAAGAGCACGCTGTTGCGCACGCTGCTGGGCCACGTGCGCCAGCGCCAGGGGCAGATCCGCGTGGCCGGCCGCGACATGTCGCGGGCGCAGCCTTACGAGGTGGCGCGCCTCGGCGTCGCCTACGTGCCGGAAGGGCGGGGCATTTTCCCCAGCCTGTCGGTGCGTGAAAACCTGCTGATGGCCGCCCGCAAGGGCAGCAATGGCCGCAACGACTGGGACGAGGCGCGTGTGCTCGACCTGTTCCCGCGCCTGAAGGAGCGCCTCTCGCATGGCGGCCAGCAACTGTCCGGCGGCGAGCAGCAGATGCTGTCGATCGGCCGCGCGCTGATGACCAATCCCGACTGCCTGGTGCTGGACGAAGCCACCGAAGGGCTGGCCCCGCGCATCGTGCGCGAGATCTGGGAAGTCATCGCCACGGTGCGCGCCACCGGGATCGCTTCGGTGGTGGTAGACCGCAACTTCCGCTCGGTGCTGGCGCACGCCGACCGCGCCGTGGTGCTGGAAAAAGGCCGGGTGGTACTGGCTGGCCCGGCGGCCGACCTGGCCGGCAAGCCGGAAGCGCTGGATCGTTACCTCGGCGTATAGGCCCCTCCTGGGTGCCGCCTGAGGCACAAATGTTGTTGTGCCACAACGGCCCTTGCGGGCGCAAGGACACGCTTTATTGCTTACCCGGGCCTTGACCACCGGCAACTTCCCTCCCATGCTTGCTCGGTCACGAAAACGGCATCCGGATCACCGGAGTGGTCGTTCGCGGGCAGTTCATCTAGAATTGCGCGGGTTTGTGCAATGCAATAGAACGCAAAAAGCGCCGGAAAACGGTCGCAGCAGTCGGCACCCCGCGCCGGGTGGCGGCTGCCAGAGCCAACAAAACTGCCGGCAAGCCGGCCGGGCAGACCCAATCTCATGACTACCCAGTCCACAACCAGCCATTATTTCGTCGAGAGTCCCAGTACACGCGCCCTGGTGCTCGGCGCGGTCGGCGTCGTCTTCGGCGACATCGGCACCAGCCCGCTGTACGCGCTCAAGGAGTGCTTCAGCAAGGAACATGGCATCGCCTTCAGCCCCGACGCCGTGCTGGGAGTCATCTCGATGCTGTTCTGGGCCATGATCATCGTGGTCTCGATCAAGTACGTGGTGTTCGTGATGCGCGCCGACAACGACGGCGAGGGCGGGGTGCTGGCGCTGATGGCGCTGGTGCTGCGTACCGTGGCGCCGCGCTCGGGCAAGGCAAAGATCCTGATGATGCTCGGCATCTTCGGCGCCTGCATGTTCTATGGCGATGCGGTCATCACGCCGGCGATCTCGGTGCTGTCGGCGGTGGAAGGGCTGGAGATCGCGGCGCCGCAGCTGTCGCAATTCGTGATACCGATCACTCTGGCCATCCTGGCCGGGCTGTTCCTGATCCAGCGGCATGGCACCCACGCGGTGGGCAAGCTGTTCGGTCCGATCATGACGGCCTGGTTCGTGACGCTGGGTGCGCTGGGCGTGTTCAACCTGGTCCAGGCGCCGGAAATCCTCAAGGCGGTCAATCCGCTGTACGGCATCACCTTCCTGGTCGAGCATGCGCTGCAGGCCTTTATCGTGCTGGGCTCGGTGTTCCTGGTGCTGACCGGGGCCGAGGCGCTGTACGTCGACATGGGCCATTTCGGCGCGCGGCCGATCCGCCTCGGCTGGTTCATCCTGGTGATGCCGTGCCTGATGCTGAACTACTTCGGCCAGGGCGCGATGCTGCTGCAAAACCCCGCCGGCGCCGAGAACCCGTTCTACCTGATGGTGCCGGAGCCGCTGCTGATCCCGATGGTGCTGCTGGCCACCTGCGCGACGGTGATCGCCTCGCAGGCGGTCATCTCCGGCGCCTTCTCGCTGACCAGCCAGGCGATCCAGCTGGGCTTTGTGCCGCGCATGCGCGTGCGCTACACCTCGGCCGCGGAGATCGGCCAGATCTACCTGCCGGTGGTCAACTGGCTGCTGCTGGTGCTGGTGATCGGCGTGGTGATCTCGTTCAAGAAGTCCGAGAACCTGGCGGCGGCCTACGGCATCGCCGTGACCACGACCATGGTCATCACCAGCATCCTGGCGGCGGTGTGCATGCGCAATGTGTGGAAGTGGAACACGGCGCTGGTGGTACTGGTCGGCGCGGGCTTCCTGCTGGTCGACCTGTCGTTCTTTGCCGCCAACCTGCTCAAGGTCGCCGAAGGCGGCTGGTTCCCGCTGCTGCTGGGCAGCATGGCCTTCTTCATGCTGATGACCTGGTACAGCGGCCGCAAGCTGCTGCGCGCGCGCAGCCTGGAAGACGGCATCCCGCTGGAGCCGTTCATCGCCGGCCTGCTGGCGCACCCGCCGCACCGCGTCGAGGGCACCGCGGTGTTCCTGACCGGCAACACCGAGTCGGTGCCGGTGTCGCTGCTGCACAACCTCAAGCATAACCGCGTGCTGCACGAGCGCGTGGTGTTCCTGCACTTCATCACGCGCGACGTGCCGTATGTCGACGACGATCATCGCCTGAGCTGCAAGGACCTGGGCGGCGGCGTCTTTATCCTGAAGTCGGAATACGGCTTCAAGGAAACGCCGGACGTGCAGAAGGTGCTGGACCTGGCCGACCGCAAGCTCGGCATGCATTTCGAGCTGATGGAAACCTCGTTCTTCATCGCGCGCGAATCGGTGATTCCGTCCAAGCTGCCGGGCATGCCGATGTGGCGCGAAAGCTTGTTCGCCTGGATGCATCAGAACGGCGCCAAGCCGTCAGATTTCTTCCAGATCCCGGCCAACCGGGTGGTGGAGCTGGGTACCAAGGTCGAGATCTGAAGCGGGCGGGCCTGGTGCCCGCCGCTGCAAGCCCCGGGACGGCGCCGCAAGGCGTGTCCCGGGGCTTTTTTGTCTGACGCGGCCCGCGCGGTCGAGGCGCGCGTCTGCCATGCGCCACCCGCCGGCGCTCCCCCGGGGCACTTGTCCCGGAAACCCGGGCGTCGCAGCAGCCGGCCCGGGACCACGGCCTCATGCGCGCGCCGGCCCCGGGCCGGACAATGCAACCCTCAACTTGTCACAGGACCCCTTCGTGGCGGTCCGCCTCCTCGAGGAGCCGTGCCATGCGTTCGTTGCAGCAGTGGTCTCGCCCGTCCAGCCGGCATGCCGACGAAGCCCGTCGCGCGCGCCTGCCGCGACGTGCGCTGCCGCCATGGCTGCGACGCATGCTGCGCGAGCGCATCGCGCCCACCGGCGCGGTGCTGCTGCCGCCGGCGCTGCTGCTGCTCTACGTCTTCTGTCATTCACACGCGAACTGGGAGTCGTGGCTGGCCTCGCTGCGCGAGCTGGACCACGATCACGGCGCGCCGGCGCGCGAGCTGGGACGCGCGTTGTCGCTGGCGCGCTCCCTGCGCGGCCGCCAGGCGCCGGATGCGGCGCTCTGGCGCACCGCGGTGCAGTTGGCCGCCGACCGCGTGTCGGCGGGCCTGGCGGCACGCTGGCGCAGTCCGGCGCGGCTGATGCCGTCGCCGGCGCTGTCGCCGCTAATGCCGCTGGTGCCGCTGGTGCCGCTGCTCGCGATGTTCGGATGGCTGCACTGACGTTGAGCGACTGAAGCGGGGCGCCATGCGCGCCCGCACCCCCCACACCCGCATCTTCCTGATCCAGGAGTCAGGCGCCGCACCGCTGCCGCGATGGGAGGGCAGCCGGCAGGCGCCGGGCAATCGGCCCGCACGGCCAAGGCGATCCCGTGCGGCCCGTGCATTCCGTTGGTGATCGCCTGCATGAGGGACCGCAGCGGCCACGCTGCCGGCATCCCCGGTTGGAGATAGCAATGCATAAGAAGTTTGCCGAGACCCTGCTCACCGTCACCGCACTTGCCGCACTGGCGGTCGGCGCGAGCCCGACCGCCCACGCCGGGGCGGGTGACGAAGCCACGCGGACTGCCGCGCATGTCCGCCACGGACAGCGCGACGCCTTCACCGACGGAGCGCACGGGCCCGCGACCGAGGCCACGATGTTGTCCGTGGTGGCGCGCCAGGGCATGTCAGTGTGCGCGGTCCGTGACTTTGATCCGTACCGTGACGGCATGCGCAAGCCCGATCCATATACCGACGGCGCGCGCATGGGACAGTTCGACCCGTTTACGGAAGGGACCCGCACCAGATCGCGCGACGGCTACAGCGACGGCGCACGCAGCGGCCCGCGCGACAGTGGCGAATGCCTCAGCCATGCATAACCGTGTGCCTCGGTGAGGCACCATGCCAGCGCACATGCGCCCGCATGTGCGTCAGGACCCGCCCGTGCCAAACGCTGCCGCACGCTCGTCCCTGACCACCGGCCCGGTTTCATGCCGGGCCGGTGCATTCGCGCAACGCCATGCGCGCTTGCGCAATCCCTTGCAAAGCCGCACCGATCCTTTCCTACACTAGTGAAGTCACGCGGCGCGCCCGCCTGGCAGGCACGGTCCCGAGGGCCGCGCCGCCGGCAGGCCGTCCCAGCACCGCGCGGCCCGACATGCCGATGTTCAAGCAGCAGATTCGCCTGTGCACCAGCCGGGATGGCGTTCGCCTTGCCTACGCCGTCACGGGCAGCGGCGCGCCGCTGGTGAAGGCGGCCAACTGGATGAGCCACCTCGAGTTCGATGTGGACAGCCCGGTGTGGAGCCACATGATCATGGCCCTGTCGGCGCACCACACGCTGATCCGCTATGACGAACGCGGCTGCGGGCTGTCCGACCGCGATATCGAAGACCTGTCGTTCGACGCGTGGCTGCGCGACCTCGAAACCATCGTCGATGCCAACGGCGTGGAGCATTTCCCGCTGCTGGGTATCTCGCAGGGCGCATCGATCGCCGTGGCCTACGCCGTGGCGCACCCCGAGCGCGTCAGCCACCTGATCCTCCACGGCGGTTATGCGCGCGGGCGGCTCAAGCGCGACAACCTGAGCCCGCGCCTGCGCGAGGAAGCCGAATTGATGAACAAGCTCGCCGAGCTAGGCTGGGGCCAGGAGAATCCCGCCTTCCGCCAGTTCTTCACGACCCAGTTCATCCCGGGCGGCACGGCCGAGCAGCATGCGTGGTTCAACGAGCTGGAGCGGGTCTCCACGTCGCCGCTGAATGCCGCGCGCTTCATGCGCGTGTTCAACGAGATCGATGTGGTCGAACTGCTGCCGAGGGTCACGTGCCCGACGCTGGTGCTGCATGCGGTGCGCGACGCGCGCGTGCCGTTCGACGAGGGCCGCCTGATCGCCAGCGAAATTCCCGGCGCGCGCTTCGTGCCGCTGGAAAGCGGCAATCACCTGCTGCTCGACACCGAGCCCGCTTGGAACCGATGGCTCGACGAGGTGCGTGCCTTCCTGCCGGCCTCGGCACCGGTGCGCGATCCCGCCTTCACCGCGCTGACGCGGCGCGAGCGCGATATCGTCGAGCTGATCGCGCAGGGCCGCGACAACGCCCAGATCGCCGCGCGCCTGGACCTGTGCGAAAAGACCGTGCGCAACCACATCACCAGCATCTTCGCCAAGCTGGAAGTGGAGAACCGCGCGCAGGCCATCGTGCTGGCGCGCAAGGCGGGGTTTGACCGGGCGGACGCTTAGGACATCGAGCGCCTGTGGCCTGCCTGCCTGCGCCTACGACTGGTTCACTAGCGTGCGCGCGTCGGCCACGTGCCCGCGGTAGGCTTCGAAGATGCGGCGCAGCGACTGCTCCATCGTGACCTCGGGCTTCCAGCCCAGTTCCTCGACGGTGTTGTCGATCTTCGGCACGCGGTGCTGCACGTCCTGGTAGCCCTTGCCGTAGAAGTCGCCCGACGAGGTTTCGACGATCTGCGTCTTGCGCGCTTCCTCGGCGTATTCGGGGTAGTCCGCGGCCATCTTCAGCATCATCTCGGCCAGCTCGCGCACCGAATGGATGTTGGCCGGATTGCCGATATTGAAGATCTTGCCGCTGGCGATGCCGCTCGGGTTCTCGATGATGCGCATCAGCGCGCCGATGCCGTCCGAGATATCGGCAAACGCGCGCTTCTGCGCGCCGCCGTCGACCAGCTTGATCGGCTCGCCGCGCACGATATGGCCGAGGAACTGCGTCACGACGCGCGACGAGCCTTCCTTCGACTCGAAGATCGAGTCCAGCCCCGCGCCGATCCAGTTGAAGGGGCGGAACAGCGTGTAGTGGAGGCCCTGCTCCATGCCGTAGGCGTGGATCACGCGGTCCATCAGCTGCTTGGAGCAGGCATAGATCCAGCGCGGCTTGTTGATCGGGCCGTAGACCAGCGGCGAGGCTTCCGGGTCGAACTCCTCGTCGCTGCACATGCCGTAGACCTCCGAGGTCGACGGGAACACCAGGTGCTTGCCGTACTTGACCGCGGCGCGCACGATCGGCAGGTTGGCCTCGAAATCCAGCTCGAACACGCGCAGCGGCTGGCGCACGTAGGTGGCCGGCGTGGCGATGGCGACCAGCGGCAGCACCACGTCGCACTTGCGGATGTTGTACTCGATCCACTCCTTGTTGATGGTGATGTCACCTTCGAAGAAGTGCATGCGCGGGTGATCGACGAGGTCGCCCAGGCGGTCCGTGTTCATGTCCATGCCGTAGACCTCCCACGGCGTGGTTTCCAGGATGCGGCGCGTCAGGTGATGGCCAATGAAGCCGTTGACGCCGAGAATCAGTACTTTCTTGCCTTGCATTGTGTTGACGATCGCATCGAAAAGAAGCGTGCCGCACGAGTGCGGCACGAAACACCGGCAGCACGCTAGCGCACGCCGGCGACGGGGAAGTTGGCCACGGCCACGCGCCGCCAGTCGCGCGCGATCACATGCATCGGCACGCGCGCGCTCAGTTCGGCAAACGTCCGCGGCGACAACAGCGCCACGGCACGCGGGCCGTGCTGCCACGCATCGACAAAGGCGTCGATGGTCGGCAGCCACTTCTGCGGCTCCTGCTCCGTGCCGAAGGCCAGTTCATCGGGCTGCGCCACCATGGTGAGCGGATGCCGCAGGTAGAAGGGCAATGTATGGTCGAGCATGCCCACGCCATAGAGCGGCATGCCGGGCCGCAGCACGCGCTCGATCGGCGCAGCCAGGGCGATGCCCGAGGCCGAGCGGCCGATGGCCTCATGGCCGAGCAGGGCAACGGTGAATGCCAGCAGCATGCCCAGCGCGTAAGCCGTGATGCTTGCCATGCGCCCGTGCCGGCGCAGCAGCCACAGCGCGGCGAGCGTGCCGGCGCAGATGAGGGCAAACGCCATCGTCACCCATACGGCGTAGGCGCGATAGAGCACGTTCGGTGTGTTGTTGGAATCGAGGTTCGCCACCACGGGACTCGCCAGCAGCCCGAGCGCGCCGATCGCCAGCATCGCCCAAAGCTGCGTGCGCCACGCCGGCACGCCGGTTTGCGCCAGCGCGGCACCGGCGAGGATCGCCAGCGCCGGGAACACCGGCAGGATGTAGCCGGGCAGCTTGGAGCCTGACAGGCTGAAGAAGGCGAAGATCGACAATGCCCACGCAGCGCACATCAGCGCGGGCTGGAACGGTGCCGGGCCGATTGTCATGGTGGTGGTCACGGTGGTCACGCTGGCCCCGGCGCGATGCCTGACGGTGCGGACCATTGCGGGCAGCACCCCAAGCCACGGCATGAACCCGCCCAGCACCAGCGGCACGAAGTACCACGGCGGACCCTGGCGCGCATGCACCGTCGACGTGTAGCGCTGCCAGTGCTCGTGCACGAAGAAGAAGTGCAGGAACTCGGGGTTGCGACGTGCCACCAGCCAGTACCACGGCACCGCCACCAGCAGCATCACCGCAATGCCCGCCAGCGCATGCAGGCGCCGCCACAGCGCCAGGTCGCGCGTGACGCAGGTGTACGCCACCAGTGCCAGTCCCGGCAGCACCACCCCGACCAGCCCCTTGGTCAGCAGCGCGATACCCATCGCCGTCCAGCATGCCAGCATCCAGTTGCGTCGCGACGTTGGCGTGGTGCGGGGGTGCTGCGCCAGCAGCATGCCCGCCAGGGCGCAGGCCAGGACGCCGGAGAGCGTCATGTCGAGAGTATTGAAGTGTGCCGCGGCATTCCACATCGGCGCCGATGCCAGCACCAGCCCCGCCAGCCATCCCGCGCGCGCGCCGAACCAGCGCGCCGCCGCCAGCATCGATGCCGCCACGCCGGCCAGGCCGGCAAGCGCGACGCACAGCCGCGCCTGCCATTCGCCGATGCCGAACAGCGTATATGACACTGCCGTCACCCACAGGTGGAAGGGCGGCTTCTCGAAGTACTTCAGCCCGTCATAGCGGATCGTGACCCAGTCGCCGGTGGCCAGCATCTCGCGCGCGATCTCGGCGTAGCGGCCTTCATCCGGTCCCAGCAGGTGGCGTGCCCCCAGCGTGCCGAACCACAGCAGCGCGAACGCCAGCACCGCGAGCGCGAGCGCAATGGCGGGAATGCCTGCCACGCGCACGGCATGGTCGGGCCGCGCGGCGAGGCGCTCGGCGTGTGGCAGAACGGCGGGGCTGGCAGGGCTGGAGGGCAGGTGTGACGGCAAGGCGGCGCGGGCGGAAGAGTTGACGGCCTTGTCGGCGCCGGCGCCAGGCGCGGCGTTGAACAGGACAAGGCCTGGCAATGCGAGCGCGAGGATAAGCCGGCAACCTTAATGGCACATTAAGCTTGCAAGCGCACAATCGATCCCCTGCGTGGCGTGACGGCCGCATAACGACCCGGAACATGAGAATCCTTATTGTTGAAGACGACCCCATGCTCGGCGACGGCCTGCGGCGCGGGCTGCAGCTGCTGGACTATGCGGTCGACTGGTTCAGCACCGCCGCAGAGGCCGACCATGCGCTCGAGATGGCCGGCTATGACGCCGTGGTGCTGGACCTCGGCCTGCCCGGCGAGGACGGCATGGCGCTGCTGGCGCGCTGGCGCGCGCGCGGCTGCCGCATTCCCGTGATCGTCCTGACCGCGCGCGATGCGATCGAAAGCCGCATCGGCGGGCTCGATGCCGGCGCCGATGACTACCTGGTCAAGCCGGTCGCGCTCGACGAACTGGCCGCGCGCCTGCGCGCCGTGACACGCCGCGCCGTGGGGATGTCGTCGCCGGTGTGGAAGCACGGCGCGCTGGAATTCCATCCCGCCCGCCGGCAGGCATACTGGGCCGGCACGCCGGTGGAGCTGACCAGCCGCGAAGCCATGCTGCTCGAGTTGCTGCTGGCACACCCCAACCGCCTGCTGACGCGCGATTTCCTGCGCGACAAGCTCTATGACTGGCAGGGCGGCGTGGAAAGCAATGCGCTGGAAGTCCACATCCACCACCTGCGCCGAAAGATCCATCCCAGGATCGTGCGCACCTTCCGCGGCGCGGGCTACACGCTGGGCGCAGCCGAGGACTGCCAATGACGCTGCAGCGCCGGCTTATCCTGGCCGTGCTGATCGCCACGCCGGTGGTCTGGCTGCTGACCATCGGCCTGACCTACGTGCGCGCCCGGCATGAGATCAACGAGCTGTATGACACCGACATGGTGCGCATGGCGCTGCAGATGCACTCGGTGGCGCCGATGGTCGACCTTGCCGCCGGGCCGTCGCGCACGCGGCTGCCGCAGCTGGTGGAAGGCGACCAGGGCGATGCCGGCCTCGGCGACCTCGCCATCGCCGCGTGGCTGCCAAACGGGCAGCCGCTGCATATCGATCCGGAGGGCGACCTGCTGCCGCGCGCGCCGGGCGTGAAGGGCTTTACCGATACCGTGCTCGACCACCAGCGCTGGCGGCTGTACTACCTCGACGATCCGGATACCGGCTGGCGTGTCTGCGTCGGCCAGCAACTGGCCGAGCGCAACGAGCTGATCCTGTCCTATATCGCCGCGCAGGTGCTGCCATGGGCCGCGGGCCTGCCGCTGCTGATCGCGCTGCTGATCTGGTTCACGCGCCGCGCGATGGCGCCGGTGCGGGCGTTGTCGGCCGACATCGAACGGCGCGCGCCCGACGATCGCCAGCCGCTCAGCCTGGAGGCGGTGCCTGGCGAGCTGGTACCGCTGGTCCACGCGATGAACCGGCTGCTGGAGCGCGTGTCGGATTCGATCGAGCACGAGCGCCGCCTGACCGCCGACGCCGCGCACGAGATGCGCACGCCGCTGGCCGCGCTAAGGGCGCAATGGGAGCTTGCCGAGCGCTCGCCGGACGCCGTGGAGCGCGACCGGGCCCGCGCCAACGTCGCCGCCGGCATCGACCGCATCAGCCGGCTGGTATCGCAGCTGCTGACGCTGAGCCGGCTGGAGGATGCCTCGGCGCTGCCGTCGCGCCAGCCGGTCAGCTGGCTGCCGGTGGCGCAGCAGGCGCTGTCGGACTGCCTGGCGCTGGCGCAGCAGAAGCAGGTCGATGTGGAGCTCGAATGGCCGGAGCAGGGCGGCGAACCGCTGCCGGTCGCGGGCGATGCCAACCTGCTGTCCCTGCTGCTGCGCAACCTGCTCGACAATGCCATCCGCTACAGCCCGCCGGGCGCGCTGGTCACGGTGGATTTCGAGCCGGGCGGTATTTCCGTGCGCGACCAGGGGCCGGGCATCGCGCCCGATGTGCTGGCGCGGCTCGGCGACCGCTTCTTCCGCGGGGGCGGGGCGCACCGCGAGCATGGGCATGGCCTCGGCGTTTCCATCGCCCTGCGCGTGGCGAGGCTGCACGGACTCGACCTTGCCTTTGCCAACCGGACCGACGGCGCGACCGGACTGGTCGTGACGATCGCCCGCGGCGGCGCGCAATGAAAAACGCCCCGCACAGTTTCGTGCGGGGCGTCCTTGATTTTGCGTGGAGCGTGCCGTTCAGCGCTTGAGCTTGGCAAATGCCGCTGCCATCGCGCCCGCCGGCTCCGGCTCGCGGCGGCCGCCGCCGGGGCCCTTGCCGCCGTTACGCTGGCCGCCGCGGTCGCCGCCGCCGGCTCGCGGTGCCGCCTGGCCCGGCTCGTCGTCCAGCCGCATCGACAGTCCAATGCGATTGCGCTTGACGTCGACCTCCATCACCTTGACCTTGACGATCTGGCCGGCCTTGACCACTTCGTGCGCGTCCTTGACGAACTTGTTCGACAGCGCCGAGATGTGAACCAGGCCGTCCTGGTGCACGCCGATATCGACGAACGCGCCGAACGCCGCCACGTTGGTGACCACGCCTTCCAGCACCATGCCGGGCTGCAGGTCCTTCACGTCCTCCACGCCTTCCTGGAAGGTCGCGGTCTTGAACTCGGGGCGCGGGTCGCGGCCGGGCTTTTCCAGCTCGGACAGGATGTCGCGCACGGTCGGCAGGCCGAACGACTCGTCGGTGAACTTTTCCGGCGACAGGCCGCGCAGCGCTTCGCGGTTGCCCATCACGTCGCGCAGGCCCTTCTTGATGGCGTCCAGGATGCGTTGCACCACCGGATAGGCTTCCGGGTGCACCGATGAGCGGTCCAGCGGGTTGTCGCCATCGTTGATGCGCAGGAAGCCGGCCGCCTGCTCGAAGGTCTTGTCGCCCAGGCGCGGCACCTTCTTCAGCGCGTTGCGGTTGGCAAAGGCGCCGTTGGCATCGCGGTATTCGACGATATTGCGCGCCAGCACCGTGTTCAGGCCCGATACGCGCGCCAGCAGCGGCGCCGAGGCGGTGTTGACGTCCACGCCCACGGCGTTCACGCAGTCTTCCACCACTGCATCGAGGGTACGCGCCAGTTCGCGCTGGTTCACATCGTGCTGGTACTGGCCCACGCCGATCGACTTGGGATCGATCTTGACCAGTTCGGCCAGCGGGTCCTGCAGGCGGCGTGCGATCGACACCGCGCCGCGCAGCGACACGTCCAGGTCCGGGAATTCCTTGGCGGCCAGTTCCGACGCCGAGTAGACCGATGCGCCGGCCTCGCTGACCACGATTTTGGTCAGCTTCAGCTCGGGCATCTGCTTCATCAGGTCCTGCACCAGCTTGTCGGTCTCGCGGCTGGCGGTGCCGTTGCCGATCGAGACCAGCGCGACGTTGTGCTGCTTCGCCAGGCGGGCCAGCGTGGCGAGCGAACCGTTCCAGTCGCGGCGCGGCTCGTGCGGGTAGATGGTGGCCGTGTCGAGCAGCTTGCCGGTGCTGTCGACCACCGCGATCTTGCAGCCGGTGCGGATGCCGGGGTCGACGCCCATCACGGCCTTGGGGCCGGCCGGCGCGGCCAGCAGCAGTTCATGCAGGTTGCGGCCGAACACCTTGATGGCTTCGCTTTCGGCGGTTTCGCGCAGCTGCGTCAGCAGCTCGGTTTCCAGGTGCGGCTGCACCTTCACGCGCCAGCACCAGCGGCACACGTCGCCCAGCCACTTGTCGGCGGGGCGGCCCAGCTGCTGGATGCCGACATGGCGCGCGATCATGCCTTCGCACGGGTGCGGCACCAGCGCGTCCTGTTCTTCGCCCAGGCCCAGCTTGACCATCAGCACGCCCGCGTTGCGGCCGCGGAACAGCGCCAGCGCGCGGTGCGACGGTACCGTGCGGATGGTTTCGCTGTAGGCGTAGTAGTCGCGGAACTTCTCTTCCTCGGCGGTTTCCTTGCCTTCCATCACGGTGGAGGCGACCACGCCGTTGTTCCACAGGTGTTCGCGCAGCTTGCCCAGCAACTCGGCGGTCTCGCCGAACTGCTCGGACAGGATGTCGCGCGCGCCGTCCAGCGCGGCCTTCACATCGGGCACGCCGCCGTCGGCGGTCGGGTTGCCGTTGACGTACCTGGCGGCCTCGGCCTGCGGGTCCAGCGTGGGGTCGGCCAGCAGCGCCAGCGCCAGCGGTTCCAGTCCGCATTCGCGCGCGATCTGGGCGCGGGTGCGGCGCTTGGGCTTGTAGGGCAGGTAGAGGTCTTCCAGCGTCTGCTTGGTTTCGGCGGCCTCGATGGCAGCCTGCAGCTCGGGCGTGAGCTTGCCTTGCTCCTGGATCGACGCCAGGATGGCCGCGCGGCGGTCTTCCATGTCGCGCAGGTAGAGCAGTCGCTCTTCCAGGTTGCGCAGCTGCGTGTCGTCCAGGTTGCCGGTCACTTCCTTGCGGTAGCGGGCGATGAACGGGACGGTGGCGCCCTCGTCGAGCAGGTCCACGGCGGCCGCGACCTGGCGCGGCTGCACGGACAGTTCAGCCGCGATGAGCGACACGATTTTTTGCGAGACGGAAGCGGGCAGGTTGGACATCTGAAAACGCAGTCGGTCGAAAGCGGGGCATTTTGCCACAAGCGCGCCGCAGTTCGGCCACGCTTGCCGCCGGCTTCGCGCAAGGGGCGTTACCGGCATGTGCGGGGCAGGCCGCCAGGCGGCCCGGATGCTAGAATCCCGTCATGATCGTCAAGCCCCGTCAGGCCGCCGCCCTGGCTACTTCCGCGGTAACTTCTCCCGCCACCTCGCCGGCCATGCCAACTGTCGCCAACGTGCCGAAATCCGTCCTTTTCCAGGCTGCCAGCCTGGCCGTGCTGGCGCTCGCCTCCGGCGCCGCGCTGATGCCGGTGCGACCGGCGCTGGCGCAAGCTTCTGCGCCGGCCGCCGGAGCTCCGCGCGACTTCGGTGCCGAACGCAAGGCCATCGGCGATTCCCGCGCCTGGACCAACTACCGTTTTTCCGCGGCCGAGCACGAGTGCTACAGCAAGTTCTTCGTCAACAGCTGCATCGACAAGGCCAAGGAAGTCCAGCGCGAGGAGTTGCAGGTGCTGCGCAAGCGCGAACTGGAAGTCGGCGAGGCCGAACGCGCGCACCGCGCTGCCGAGCGCGACCGCGAGCAGGCGCTGCGCCGGGCCGAATTCGAGGCCAGCCAGCCGCAGCGTGCCGCCAGCGAGCAGTCCAGCCGCGCCGCGTTCGAGAAGAAGCAGCAGGAACAGCAACTGCGCGACGCGCAACGCCAGGGTGAAGCGCCGCAGCGTGCCGCCAATGCGCAGGCGTACCAGCAGAAGCAGTCCGACTATGACGCCAAGATGAAGGAGGCGCAGCAAAAGGGCGCCGAGCAGGCGCGCCAGCGCGAGGAAAACGTGAAGGCGTACGAGGCCAAGCAACGCGACCTCGAGCGGCGCCAGAAGGAACTGGAAGAGCGGCGCGCCAAGGCCAAGGAGCAGCAGGGCCAGGCGTCGGCGCCGCGCCCGTTCGGCTTCTGAGCCGATCGCACTGTGACCGTACAGCGAAGGCGCACATGGACAGCAACCTGAATACCCTGGAGCGGCGCATCATGGAGTTGCAGATCGAGCACCGCGACCTGGACTTCCTGATCGACCGGCTCGCGAGCGACGCCGTCCATGACGAGCTGCAACTGCGCCGCCTGAAGAAGCGCCGGCTGAAGCTGAAGGACGCCATCACGCTGCTGCAATTGCAGCTGGAACCCGACGTGCCGGCCTGAGCATCCGGGCCGCCCGCACCAGATGCCGCCGGCACACCGACCGGCGGCTTACACAAAGTATTCCCCCACCTTGTCCGACCTTTCCGATTCCCCCGAGCAAGACGATACCGCCAGCGCGGACGACGCCACGGACCTGCATGACGTCGCCGCCAGCGCCATGGACGCCGCAGCCAGCCGCAGCGCCGAGCTTGGCACCATCTTTGCCGATACCGGCACGCTGGCGCAGGCCATCCCGGGCTACCGGCCGCGCGCTTCGCAGCACAAGATGGCCGATGCCGTCGCCGAGGCGATCGCATCCAACGACACCGTCATCGTCGAGGCCGGCACCGGCACCGGCAAGACCTACGCCTACCTGGTGCCGGCCATGTTGTGGGGCGGCAAGGTCATCCTGTCCACCGGCACCAAGAACCTGCAGGACCAGCTGTTCCTGCGCGATATCCCGACGGTGCGCCATGCGCTGAACGTGCCGGTCTCGGTGGCCTTGCTCAAGGGCCGCGCCAACTACGTCTGTCACTATCACCTCGAACGCGCGCAGGCGGCCGGGCGGCTGGCATCGCGCCAGGACGCCGCGTGGCTGCGTGACATCGGTCGCTTCGTCAAGGAAACCAAGACCGGCGACAAGGCCGAGCTGGCCGCCGTGCCCGAGAACGCGCCGGTGTGGCAGATGGTGACGTCGACGCGCGACAACTGCCTGGGCTCGGAGTGCCCGTTCTACAAGGACTGCTTCGTGATGCGCGCGCGCAAGGAAGCGCAGCAGGCCGACGTGGTGGTGGTCAACCATCACCTGTTCTTCGCCGACGTGGTGCTGCGCGATACCGGCATGGCCGAGCTGCTGCCTGCCGCCAACACCGTGATCTTCGACGAAGCGCACCAGCTGCCCGAGACTGCGACGCTGTTCTTCGGCGAAACGCTGTCGACCAGCCAGCTGCTCGAGCTGGCCCGCGACACGGTGGCCGAAGGCCTGTCGCATGCGCGCGATGCGGTCGACTGGGTGGCGCTGGGCGCGCCGCTGGAGCGTGCCGCGCGCGACCTGCGGCTGGCGTTCGGCAAGGACAACGCGCGGCTGGCGCTGGGCCAGATCGAGGCCGACCGCCGCATTGCCGAGCCCTTCAATGAAACGCTCGATGCGCTGGACGAGGCGCTGTCCGCCTTCGTCGAGATGCTGGAAAGCCAGGCGGAGCGCGCCGAATCGCTGCAGCAGTGCCACCGGCGCGCGCTGGAGCTGGCCGAGCGGCTGGCGGCATGGCGCAGCGATGTCGTTGCCGCGCCCGCCGCACCGGCAGGCGAGGGCAGTGAAGGCGGCGAGGCAGCCCAGGCGCCGGCGCCCGCTGAAACCGTACGCTGGGTCGAAGTGTTCTCCCACACCGTGCAGCTGCACCGAACCCCGCTGTCGATCGCGCCGATTTTCTCGCGCCAGCGCGGCGGCCAGCCGCGTGCGTGGGTCTTTACCTCGGCCACGCTGTCGGTCAAGGGCAACTTTACGCACTATGCAGCCCAGCTTGGTCTCGACAAGGACCGTTCGCTGACGCTGCCGAGTCCGTTCGACTACGCGAAGCAGGGGCTGCTGTATGTGCCGCGCGACATGCCCGCGCCGCAGTCGCCGCAGTTCACCGATGCCGTGGTGCAGGCCGCGCTGCCGCTGATCGAAGCGGCCGGCGGGCGCACCTTCCTGCTGTGCACCACGCTGCGCGCGGTGCAGCGCGCCTCCGACCTGCTCTACGACGCCTTCGCCGAGCGCGGGCTGAACCTGCCGCTGCTGGTGCAGGGCCAGGCCAGCCGCACCGAGCTGCTCGATCGCTTCCGCGAACTGGGCAACGCCGTGCTGGTGGGCAGCCAGAGTTTCTGGGAAGGGGTGGACGTGCGCGGCGAGGCGCTGTCGCTGGTGATCATCGACAAGCTGCCGTTCGCGCCGCCCGACGACCCGGTGCTGGCCGCGCGCATGGAAGTGCTGCAGAAGAAGGGGCTGAGTCCGTTTGCCGCGCACCAGCTGCCGCATGCGGTGATCACGCTGAAGCAGGGCGCGGGGCGGTTGATCCGCTCGGAGTCCGACCGCGGCGTGCTGGCCATCTTCGACACCCGGCTGGTGGAAAAGCCCTATGGCCGCCAGATCTGGCAGAGCCTGCCGCCGTTCACGCGCACGCGCGAGGCGGCCACGGTGGTGCGCTTCCTGGAATCGCTGCGCGGGGAGGGCAAGGCGGCGCGTGCCGCGGAAGCGGGCGCGGAAGACTGAAGGGCGCACCCCTGGAAAGCAAAAACGGGACGGTCATGCGACACGTCCCGTTTTTTTATCGCCGCCCGTGGGCGTTGGCGAGGTTCAGAACACTTCCCACCAGGACTTGTCCTTGCGGCGTTCGCCGTACTTGATGAAGTCGCTTTCCGGGAAGTTCTTCTCCATCACGCGGGCGGTATCGTCGCGCAGGTCCTTCATGCCCAGCGCATCGTACGAACGGATCATGATGTACAGCGCTTCCTCGTTAGCCGGCGCGCCGTCATAGTCCTTCAGCGCCTGCTGCGCGCGGTTCACCGCGGCCAGGTAGGCGCCGCGCTTGTAGTAGTAGCGCGCGGCATGCACCTCGTGCTGGGCCAGCGAGTTGACGATGTACTGCATGCGCAGCGCGGCGTCGGGGGCGTACTTGCTGTCCGGGTACTTGGTGACCAGCGTATTGAACGCGTCGTAGGCGGCGCGTGCGGCCTTGGGGTCGCGCTCGCTCAGGTCCTGGCCGGAGAAGCGGCCCAGCCAGCCCAGGTTGTCGTTGAAGTTGATCAGCCCCTTGAGGTAGTAGGCGTAATCGATGTTGGGGTGGTTCGGGTGCAGCTGGATAAAGCGGTCCACCGCGGCCAGCGCTGCGGCCGTCTCGCCGTCCTTGTAGTTGGCGTAGGCGGTGTCGATCTGCGCCTGCTGCGCATAGCGCCCGAACGGATAGCGGCCTTCGAGCTTTTCGTACAGCTTGACGGCGCGGGTGTAGTCGCCGCCATCCAGTGCGTCCTTGGCTTCCGAATATAATTTGTTGGCCGACCAGCCGGCAGTTTCGTCGGGCTGGTCCGCCAGCAGGCCGCATGCCGACAGCATGACGCAGCCGCCTGCGAGCAGAACCGCTCCAATTGTCGCGCGCCACGGCGCGCGTTTCATGCTCTGCAATTGCATGGGCAATCGTATCCCGGATGAAGAAAAATAGCGTCAAGCATTATAGCCCAAGCCCCCAACCTCAAGCCCGACCGGGCGCGGGTGTGGGAGGACTGCCACCCGAACAGGTGCGCGCCGCCGCAGCCGTGGCCGATTCCGAGGAATTCGAGGACCTTGCCGAGGCCGCGCCGGCCAATGCCGCGCCGGGCGCCGAGGCCGGGGTAACGCTGTCCCTGGAGGTGGACAGTGCCGCGCATGGCGAACGCCTCGACAAATTGCTCGCGCGTCACTTCAGCGAGTTCTCGCGCAGCCGCCTGCAGCAGTGGATCGAAAGCGGCGCGGTGCGCGTTGACGGCCAGGTGCGGCGCCCGCGCGATGCGGTGCAGATGGGCAACCGCATCGAGGTGCAGCCGCAGGCCGCGCCCGAATCTTCTGCCTTTGCGCCGGAGGATGTGCCGCTGGACGTGGTCTATGAAGACGACACGCTGCTGATCATCAACAAGCCCGCCGGGCTGGTGGTGCATCCGGCCGCCGGCAACTGGAGCGGCACCGTGCTCAACGGGCTGCTGCATCGCGACCCGGCCGCCAGCGCCCTGCCGCGTGCGGGCATCGTGCACCGGCTCGACAAGGAAACATCTGGCCTGATGGTGGTCGCGCGCACCCTGACCGCGCAGACCGACCTGGTGCGCCAGCTGCAGGCGCGCACGGTCAAGCGCACGTACATTGCGCTGGTGTGGGGCCGCACCTACGACGAGGGCACCATCGACGCGCCGATCGGCCGCGACGCGCGCGAACGCACGCGCATGGCGGTGGTGCATACGGCCAGCGGCAAGCCCTCGCGCACGCATTTCCGCACGCTGGCCACGGTGCCGCTGGGCCGCAGCTTTGTCTCGATGGTGATGTGCAAGCTCGAGACCGGGCGCACGCACCAGATCCGCGTGCACTTCGAATCGATCGGCCATCCGCTGGTGGGCGATCCGGTCTACTTCCGCGCGACCCAGCGCGGCCAGCGTCCGGCCATCCGCGTGCCGCTGCCGGTGCCGTTCGAGCGCCAGGCGCTGCATGCGTACAAGCTTGGCCTGGTGCATCCGGCCACCGGCCGGCACATGTCGTGGACCGCGCAGCCGCCGGCGGACCTGCAGGCACTGGTCGATGCGCTCGACTTCGAAAGCGCGCAGGATGAAGAGGAAGAAGAGGCCTGGGACGAGGTGTGGGAAGGCGGTGAAGCCCACTGGGAATATGCCGGCGAGGGTGACGAGGATGAAGACGATGAGCGCGACGCCTGACTCCCAATGGCTGGTGCCCGGCTGGTCGGCGCCGGCGCGCGTGCGCGCGCTCTCGACCACACGCCATGGCGGCGTCAGCCAGGGACCGTACGGGCTTGCCGGCGGCATGCCGGGCGGGCTCAACCTGGGCACGCATGTGGGCGACGATCCGGCGGACGTCGCGCGCAATCGGGAACGGCTGGCCGCGCACCTGCCGTCGATGCCGCGCTGGCTTGACCAGGTGCATGGCTGCGCCGTGGTCACGGCCGGCCACGTGGCCGGTGCAGGCGATCAGGCCCCGCAGGCCGATGCCAGTGTCGCGAGCGCACCGGGCCATGTCTGCGCCGTGATGACGGCCGACTGCTTGCCGGTCCTGCTGTGCGATGCGCAAGGCACGGTGGTGGGTGCGGCGCACGCCGGCTGGCGCGGGCTGTGCAATGGCGTTATCGAAGCCACGCTGGCCCGCATGCAGGCCGCGGCCGGCGGTCAGGACCAGCGCTGGCTGGCGTGGCTGGGTCCGGCCATCGGGCCGGATGCGTTCGAGGTCGGCGCCGAGGTGCGCGACGCCTTCCTGGCGCAGGCGCATGCCGGCGAGCAGGCCGCTGTTGCGGCGGCTTTCCGTGCCGGTGCCCCGGGCAAGTACCTGGCCGACATCTATGCACTCGCGCGCACGCGGCTGGCACGGGCCGGCTGCACCGAGGTGTATGGCGGTGATGCCTGCACCGTCACCGACGCAGCGCGCTTCTACTCCTATCGCCGCGACGGCGTGACCGGCCGCATGGCCAGCCTGGTCTGGCTGGCCGACTGAGGCGTCAGTCCTACTTCTCCGGCGGTGTTTCCGCCACCGGCGGCGCATTGCCGCCGGCCTGCGCCGCGCGCTCGGCTTGCGCTTTGCGCCGCCGCCGCGCCGGCGTGCCCAGGATGTACAGCACCAGTGCCACCGGCGCCAGCCCATAGAACACGAACGTGGCGACGCCCGCCACCACCGTGTGCTCGGTGATCGCCATCATCAGCGCGACATAGAGCCAGCCAATGGCTACGATGTACATAAAATTTTCATCCTTCTCGCCTATCCTGCGGAGCCTCGGCGGAGGCAGGCGCGGCATACCGTCCGGTAGGTCGGGGAGCCCGTTTCGCCAGGACGGATTTCCACATTGACAGTACATACGTTGCAAGGCAACAATGGCCTCAAATGTCTCGGGATCGCTGACGATTCCAAGGGTTTTTGCCGGCAAGCATACCGCATGGCGTTGCCAGCCAGAGCGCCGCGGTAGCCGGTAAAAAGGGAGTTGCTATCGGGATGGGCGGAATCCGCCGCGCAAGCGCGGGGCGCCGGGGTTCCGGCGAATTATCTGGCTAGCCTGCCCGGTTCGGGTGAGGCGCGCGCCGGGTCCATCCGGATAGCATCTCCCAATGCAAAAGTGCCGGCCAGGGCAATGCCCGGAGCCGGTTCGTATAGTGACGGCAGAGAGACAATTCACATCATGGCGACCGGCAAAGGTGCGGCAGCTTCCATCCAGGAAGGCAAGTCCCAACCGTTCAAGTTCACGCCGGGGCCATTCGATCCAGCCACATGGCTGGAATGGTCCCGCCAGTGGCAGGGCACAGGAGGTAACGGCCATGCGGCCGTCGCAGGCATTCCGGGCCTGGACGCGCTCGCAGGCATGAAGATCGCCCCGGCGCAACTGGGCGATATCCAGAAGCGCTACATGAACGACTTCGTGGCCTTGTGGCAGGCCATGGCCGAGGGTAATCCCGACGCCGCGGGGCCGCTGCATGACCGGCGCTTCGCCGGCGAGGCGTGGCGCAATAACGTTCCTTATCGCTTCGCCGCCGCGTTCTACCTGCTCAACGCACGCGCCATGACCGAGCTGGCCGACGCTGTCGAGGCCGATGCCAAGACACGCCAGCGCATCCGCTTTGCGATCTCGCAATGGGTCGATGCCATGTCGCCGGCCAATTTCCTGGTCACCAACCCCGAAGCGCAGCGGCTGCTGATCGAATCGGGCGGCGAATCGCTGCGCGCCGGCGTGCGCAACATGCTCGAAGACCTGACGCGCGGCAAGATTTCGCAGACCGACGAGACCGCGTTCGAGGTCGGCCGCAACGTTGCCGTGACCGAAGGTGCGGTGGTCTATGAAAACGAATACTTCCAGCTGCTGCAATACAAGCCGCTGACCGCCAAGGTCCATGCGCGCCCGCTGCTGCTGGTGCCGCCGTGCATCAACAAGTACTACATCCTCGACCTGCAGCCGGAAAGCTCGCTGGTGCGGCATGCGGTGGAGCAGGGCCATACGGTGTTCCTGGTGTCGTGGCGCAATCCCGATGCCAGCCTTGCGGCCGCCACCTGGGACGATTACATCGAGCACGGCGCCATCAAGGCCATCGAGGTTGCGCGCGATATCGGCGGCCAGGACCAGATCAACGTGCTGGGCTTCTGCGTGGGCGGCACCATCGTCTCGACCGCGCTGGCAGTGCTGGCCGCGCGCGGCGAGCATCCGGCCTCGAGCCTGACGCTGCTGACCACGCTGCTCGATTTCGCCGATACCGGCATCCTCGACGTGTTCGTGGACGAAGCCCATGTGCAGCTGCGCGAAGCCACGCTGGGCGGTGGTGCCGGCGCACCCTGCTCGCTGCTGCGCGGGCTGGAGCTGGCCAATACCTTCTCGTTCCTGCGCCCGAACGACCTGGTGTGGAACTACGTGGTCGACAACTACCTGAAGGGCAACACGCCGGTGCCGTTCGACCTGCTGTTCTGGAATGGCGACGCCACCAACCTGCCGGGCCCGTGGTACTGCTGGTACCTGCGCCACACCTACCTGCAGGACGAGCTGAAGGTGCCCAACAAGCTGACCGTGTGCAACGTGCCGGTCGACCTGGGCAGCATCGACACGCCGACGTATCTCTACGGCTCGCGCGAGGACCATATCGTGCCGTGGACCGCCGCCTATGCCTCGACCGCGCTGCTGAAGAACAAGGTGCGCTTCGTGCTGGGCGCATCCGGGCATATCGCTGGCGTGATCAACCCGCCGGCCAAGAACAAGCGCAGCCACTGGACCAACGACAAGCTGGCGGCATCGCCGCAGCAATGGCTGGCCGATGCCACCGAGCACCACGGCAGCTGGTGGCCAGACTGGATGGCATGGCTTGCCGGCCATGCCGGTGCCAAGCGCGCCGCGCCCGCCGAGTACGGCAACGCGCGCTATCCCGTGATCGAACCCGCGCCTGGGCGTTACGTCAAAGCCAAGGCATGATGCTTGCATGATGGCCGGGCCGCCACACTGGCGGCATCGGCTGCCGCGCAGGCTTTCCATTTCCATCGAAAGGACTACACCATGACTGACGTTGTCATCGTTTCCGCGGCCCGTACCGCAGTAGGCAAGTTTGGCGGATCGCTGGCCAAGATCCCGGCCCCCGAACTGGGCGCAGTAGTCATCAAGGCGGCGCTGGAGCGTGCCGGCATCAAGCCGGAACAAGTCAGCGAAGTCATCATGGGCCAGGTGCTCGCCGCCGGCTCGGGCCAGAACCCGGCGCGCCAGGCGTCGATCAAGGCCGGCCTGCCGGCTATGGTGCCGGCCATGACCATCAACAAGGTTTGCGGCTCGGGCCTGAAGGCCGTGATGCTGGCGGCCAATGCCATCGCTGCCGGCGACGCCGAGATCGTGGTGGCCGGCGGCCAGGAAAACATGAGCGCCGCTCCGCACGTGCTGCCGGGCTCGCGCGACGGCTTCCGCATGGGCGATACCAAGCTGGTCGACACCATGATCGTCGATGGCCTGTGGGATGTGTACAACCAGTACCACATGGGCATTACCGCCGAGAACGTCGCCAAGGAATACGGCATCACGCGCGAGGCGCAGGATGAATTTGCCGTCGGCTCGCAGAACAAGGCCGAGGCCGCGCAGAAGGCCGGCAAGTTCGACGAGGAAATCGTGCCGGTGCTGATCCCGCAGCGCAAGGGCGACCCGGTTGCGTTCAAGACCGACGAGTTTGTCCGCCATGGCGCCACGCTGGACAGCATGGCCGGCCTGAAGCCCGCCTTCGACAAGGCCGGCTCGGTGACCGCGGCAAATGCCTCGGGCCTGAACGACGGCGCCGCCGCGGTGGTGGTGATGTCGGCGGCCAAGGCCAAGGAACTGGGCCTGACGCCGCTGGCCACGATCAAGAGCTTCGCCAACGCCGGCGTCGATCCCAAGGTGATGGGCATGGGCCCGGTGCCGGCTTCCAAGCGCGCGCTGTCGCGTGCCGGCTGGACGCCGCAGGACCTCGACCTGATGGAAATCAACGAGGCCTTTGCCGCGCAGGCGCTGGCGGTGCACCAGCAGATGGGCTGGGATACCTCCAAGGTCAACGTCAACGGCGGCGCCATCGCCATCGGTCACCCGATTGGTGCATCGGGCTGCCGTATCCTGGTGACGCTGCTGCACGAGATGAAGCGCCGCGACGCCAAGAAGGGCCTGGCCTCGCTGTGCATCGGCGGCGGCATGGGCGTGGCGCTGGCGGTTGAGCGCAACTGATCCGCAACCAGTTCGGTATCAAGCGGCAACGAATCAGCAGTAGGCCGGGCCAGCGGTCCTCGCGGGCCCGGCAACGATAACGAAGAGCCAATCAAGGAGTGGACATGACTCAGCGCATTGCGTATGTGACCGGCGGCATGGGCGGCATCGGGACCGCCATTTGCCAGCGCCTGGCCAAGGATGGCTTTCGTGTGGTGGCCGGCTGCGGCCCCAACTCGCCGCGCCGTGAAAAGTGGATCGAGCAGCAGAAGGCGCTCGGTTTCGATTTCGTTGCCTCGGAAGGCAACGTTGCCGACTGGGATTCGACCAAGGCCGCTTTCGACAAAGTCAAGGCCGAGGTTGGCGAGGTCGATGTGCTGATCAACAACGCCGGCATCACGCGCGACGTGGTGTTCCGCAAGATGACGCGCGCCGACTGGGATGCGGTGATCGACACCAACCTGACCTCGCTGTTCAACGTCACCAAGCAGGTGATCGACGGCATGGTCGACCGTGGCTGGGGCCGGATCGTCAATATCTCGTCGGTGAACGGCCAGAAGGGCCAGTTCGGCCAGACCAACTACTCCACCGCCAAGGCCGGCCTGCACGGCTTCACCATGGCGCTGGCGCAGGAAGTGGCGACCAAGGGTGTGACGGTCAACACCGTTTCGCCGGGCTATATCGCCACCGACATGGTCAAGGCGATCCGCCAGGACGTGCTCGACAAGATCGTCGCCACGATCCCGGTGAAGCGGCTGGGCGAGCCGGACGAGATCGCTTCGATCTGCGCCTGGCTGTCGTCCGATGAGTCCGGTTTCTCGACCGGCGCCGACTTCTCGCTGAACGGCGGCCTGCACATGGGCTGACCTGCCGGCGTGATCGGCAACCGCGCCGGCGGCCGCATTTTGCGGTGCAGCCAGCGCGGCGCACAAGGCGGCGGAGGTTTGGTTTCGCTGTCTCTTTCGCGGGCCGCAAGGGCCCGCGAATCATTTCCGCGCAGCGGTTTGTCTGCCGATTTGGCGTGGGTTTACCGGGTTTTCCTTAAGCTGGGTCGCTTTTCTTAGTGCTGTGTTGGGCATAGAATCAGGGCAGCGGCGCAGCCAGCACCATAGTCGTGCAGTGCGGCCCTCGCGGGGGCGAGGTGGCGAAGCCGCAACGCGCAGCCATGCGCGAACACGCCGCGGCAAGCCGACACGACAAACACAGATGGCGCAGGCGGTACCGATTTGCGCAGTGCACCCCATGCGGTGCAGCAGCGCGCAATCAGCGACGACACAAGGACAGAGCACCGATGGCCACGACCAAAAAAGGCGCAGAGCGACTGATCAAGAAGTATCCGAACCGCAGGCTCTACGACACCCAGACCAGCACCTATATCACCCTGGCTGACGTCAAGCAGCTGGTCATGGATTCCGAAGAATTCAAGGTCGTTGACGCCAAGTCGGGGGATGAACTGACCCGCAGCATCTTGCTGCAGATCATCCTTGAAGAAGAGACCGGCGGCGTGCCGATGTTCTCCAGTGCCATGCTGTCGCAGATCATCCGGTTCTACGGCCATGCCATGCAGGGCATGATGGGCACCTACCTGGAAAAGAACATCCAGGCCTTTATCGATATCCAGAACAAGCTGGCCGAGAATTCCAAGGGCCTGTATTCGGGCGAGGCCTTCAGCCCCGACATGTGGTCGCAGTTCATGAACATGCAGGGCCCGATGATGCAGGGCATGATGAGCAACTACATCGAGCAGAGCAAGAACCTGTTCGTGCAGATGCAGGAACAGATGCAGAACCAGGCCAAGAATATGTTCGGGACGTTCCCGTTCAACCAGCCGGACAAGAAGTAATCGACGTGGCGGCGGGCCGTTCGGCCTGCCGCTTTTCCTGTGCGCTGTCGATAAACAGCCCCGTCGTGCAGCGCAGCGGCCAAAGCGGTTAAAATGCCGACCTCCTGAACTGGCGGCTCATTTGCGGACTCGCCTGCATAGCGCGAATCCCGATGCCTTCCAGAATCCACCGTCCTTGCCATTTATGCGCCCGCGAAGCCGGCGCACGCCGCCTGGCGCACTCCTGATCATGAGCCGGCTGATCCTCGCTCCGATGGAGGGGCTTGCGGACTACGTCCTGCGCGACGTGCTGACTGGCCTTGGCGGCTACGACGGCTGCGTGTCGGAGTTCGTGCGGGTGACGGGCTCGCTGCTTCCCGCCCGTGTCTATGAGCGCGATACGCCCGAAACCCTGCAGGGCGGCTACACCAACAGCGGTACGCCGATGGTGATCCAGCTGCTAGGCAGCGACCCAGAATGGCTGGCGCGCAATGCCGCGTATGCCGCGACCTTGTCGCCCCACGGCATCGACCTGAATTTCGGCTGTCCGGCGAAGGTCGTCAACCGGCATGGCGGCGGCGCCATGCTGCTCGGGCAACCTGACTTGCTGAACCGCATCGTGGCCGCAGTACGCGCCGCGGTGCCGGCGCATATCTCCGTGACCGCCAAGATGCGGCTGGGCATTTCCGATACCGCTCTCGCGCTGGACTGTGCCGCCGCGCTGGCGGAGGGCGGGGCGGCGTCGCTGGTGGTGCATGCGCGCACGCGCGACGACGGCTACCGGCCGCCCGCGCATTGGGAGTGGATCGCGCGGATCGCCGAGGCCATCGACATTCCGGTCATTGCCAACGGCGACGTCTGGACCGTCGCCGACTGGGAGCGCTGTTGCGCAGTGACCGGTTGCGACGATGTGATGATCGGGCGCGGCGCGGTCTCCGACCCTTTCCTGGTCCGGCGCATCCGCGGCCAGATGGAGCGCACGCCGTCCGCCGCCGAATGGCCGCTGGTGCTGCGCCAGATCTCGCTGTACCTGAAGAAGCTGCACGAACGGATCTCGTCCTGCCATGAGCACGGCCGGGTCAAGCTCTGGCTCAGCTACCTGAAGCGGACCTGGCCGCAGGCCACCGAACTGCATGACGCAATCCGGCGCATGCAGGACTCGGCCGAGATCGCGCGTCTGCTGCTGAGTGTTCCCGGCGCCTCTCCGATTCCTGGCTGAACCAGCCATCAAGTGTGGCGTCAGGCGCCGGCAAAGACTGGCAAACGGGTAAAATACGCGATTGGCCTGCATCGCCTGGCGCCCGATCGCCCGCGCGATAACCGGATATACTCCGCCGCGCCTGCCCCACATTCGTATCGCACCGTGAAAAACCCTTCAGAATCAACGACCCAGAAAGACAGTAGTCCGCGCGTGGGTTTCGTTTCGCTCGGCTGTCCCAAGGCCCTGGTCGACTCCGAGCAGATCATCACCCAGCTGCGCGCCGAGGGCTATGCCATCAGCGGCACCTATGACGGCGCCGACCTGGTGGTGGTCAATACCTGCGGCTTTATCGACGAGGCTGTGCAGGAAAGCCTGGACGCCATCGGCGAGGCGCTGACCGAGAACGGCAAGGTCATCGTGACCGGCTGCCTCGGTGCCAAGAAGGATGCGGCGGGGCACGACATCGTGTCGTCGGTGCACCCCAAGGTGCTGGCCGTGACCGGCCCGCATGCGCTGGGCGAAGTGATGCAGGCCGTGCACACGCACCTGCCGAAGCCGCACGACCCGTTTACCGACCTGGTGCCGGCCGCCGGCATCAAGCTGACGCCCAAGCACTACGCCTACCTGAAGATTTCGGAAGGCTGCAACCATCGCTGCTCGTTCTGCATCATCCCGTCGATGCGTGGCGACCTGGTGTCGCGCCCGGTGGCCGAGGTCATGCTGGAGGCCGAGAATCTGTTCAAGGCCGGCGTCAAGGAACTGCTGGTGATCTCGCAGGACACCAGCGCCTATGGCGTCGACGTCAAGTACCGCACCGGCTTCTGGAACGGCCGTCCGCTCAAGACCCGCATGACCGAACTGGTGGCGGCGCTGGGCGAACTGGCCGCGCAGTACGGCGCCTGGGTGCGCCTGCACTACGTCTATCCGTACCCGCACGTCGACGAGATCATCCCGCTGATGAACAACGGCCACGTGCTGCCGTACCTGGACGTGCCGCTGCAGCACGCCCACCCGGACGTGCTCAAGCGCATGAAGCGCCCGGCCAACGCCGAAAAGACCATGGACCGCATCCGTGCCTGGCGCGAGATCTGCCCCGAGCTGACCATCCGCAGCACCTTTATCGCCGGCTTCCCGGGCGAGACCGAGGCCGAGTTCCAGACGCTGCTGGACTTTATCGCCGAGGCCGAGCTGGACCGCGTCGGCTGCTTTGCATACTCGCCGGTGGAAGGCGCCACGGCCAACGACCTGCCGGGCGCGCTGCCCGACGAGGTGCGCGAGGAGCGCCGCGCCCGCTTCATGGAAGTGGCCGAGGAAGTGTCCGCGCGCCGGCTGCAGCGCAAGGTCGGCCAGACCCTGCGCGTGCTGGTCGACGAGGTCAACCAGGACGGCGGCATCGGCCGTTCGTCGGCGGATGCGCCGGAAATCGACGGCCTGGTCTATATCGCGCCGCCGGAGCGTACCTCGCAGCGCTATCGCGCAGGCGAGTTCGTCGACGTGAAGATCACGGGCGCCGATGGTCACGACCTGTGGGGCGAGGTCTGAGCTAGTCCTGCCGGACGAGGCGGGGCGCGGCGCGATTAGGTAAAAGTACGGTCGTTCGTTTCTGCGCGGGCGCCGCTATACTGTGCAGCGCAACAAACCTCCTGGGAGACAAGTCATGACGCGTGAAGTCGTAGTGGTGAGCGGTGTCCGTACCGCAATCGGGACCTTTGGCGGCAGCCTGAAGGACGTGGCGCCGGCCGAACTGGGCGCGCTGGT